>CAZPCH010000248.1:0-2745 GCA_964585055.1 uncultured Christensenella sp.
TATTACGGCTTCTGCGGTGCCGAGGATGAGATTTGGCGCAGTACGGTTTCCATGATTCGTTCTCCTTTATATGCGTACAGCTTTGCGGATTCTCCCATAGCGGAAATCGGCTGCGCCCATGCCCCCTATCCCTGGATTCTCAGCCTGTGCAACAGCCTCCTTTGCGGACACGCAGAGCAGGCCTTCAGGGAGCTGGAGGTGCTGGAGATGGACAACGGCATTGCCTGCGAAAGCGTGGATCCCGTCAGCGGCCGCTGTACCACCGGCGCCGCCTTCGCCACCTGCGCAGGGTTTTTGTGCCACAGCATGAAACGGGCGGACAAGGAGGGATTTTGTGCGGAATGATTTAAAACTGCAGCCTTGGTCCGTGTCCTGCAAAGGGCAGGGCTGGGCCGAGGATTTCTATGAGAGCATCTTCTTTTTGGGAAACGGCAGGCTGGGCATTCGGGGCTGCGCTTCCTCCGAACCCGACCCCCGTCCCGTGCAGAGGGGGATGTACCTTGCGGGCATCTTTGGGGAGATTAAGCCCGGCATTACGGACTTTGTCCATCTGCCCACCCCTGTATATGAGAAAATATATATGGACGGGGCGGAGGGGACGCTGATTTCTCCCGTGGAGCGGGTGCTGGATATGCGCCATGCCCTTTTGACCCTGCACTATACCCTGCAGGCAGGGGACAAGCGGCTGGAGGTGACCCATGAGCGGTTTTTGCCCAAGGAGCACCCGGCCCTCATTCTGCAGAGGCTGGTGCTGACCCCTGACAGGGACATGGACATCACGGTGCAGGGGGGCATTTTGACGGACAGCTGCAACAGCCCTATTCCCGACGATCAGACCAAGACCAACGGGGAAACCGTTCAGCTTTCCCGCCTTACCTCCCTTTCCTCTTCTAAAGAGGGCATCCGCTGTGCCTTTGAGATTGCGGGCACCTGCCTGCACGTCACCCAGGAGGTGCAGTTCCACGCTTCCAAGTTCCGCTATGCCCGTGGGGTGGGGGCAGAGGCCGTGTATGAAGCCAAGGGCGCTTTGGGGGAAAGGCTGGTCTTAGACAAAGCCGCCGCCGTGCTGACCTCTCGGGATATGGACCCCCGCATTGCCCCCCTTCCCAAGGAATGGGACTATGACGGGCTCTTTGCCGCACACAAAGCGGCGTGGGAAGAGGTGTGGAAGAAGTGCGATCTGCTCCTTCCTTCTGCCGAAAAGGAGATGCAGACCGGCTTGCGCTTTGCCATGTTTACCCTCATGGGAAGCTGTAATGCTAAGGATCCCACCGTCAGCATTGGGGCACGGGGCTTGAGCCACGGGCGGTATAAGGGCTGTTACTTCTGGGACACGGACATGTTCATGCTGCCCTTCTTCCTTGAAAACGACTTGGAGGCCGCAAAGAACCTTTGCGAGTACCGTGTCCGCTCCCTGCCCGCCGCCAAGGCCCACGCTTTGAAGATGAACACACAAGGGGCTCGCTACCCATGGATGGCGGCATTGGACGGCAGTGAGCAGTGCGAAACCTGGGACATCGGCTGCAGCGAACTGCACATCACCGCAGACGTAGCCTATGCCTTGGACGGCTATTGCAAAAAGTCCGGGGACGAGGAGTTTTATCTTCAAAAGGCCGCCCGGGTGTTTATTGAGACCGCCCGCTTCTGGGTCAGCCGCTATACCTATCGCCCCGAAACCGGGGAGGCGGATCTGCTGTTTTGCAAGGGGCCGGACGAATACTGCGGCATCACCCACAACAACCTGTTTACCAACGTTATGGTACAGCACAATTTGAAGCTGGCGGTGCAGGCGGCCAAGGATTTGCAGGAAAAGGCACCGGAACTGTATGAAGAACTGCACCTGTCTCAAGAGGAAATTTGCCGCATGGAGGCTTTAAGCAAGGCCATCAAATGGCCCCGTGACCCCCTTACGGGGCGTCTGCGGCAGGACGAAACCCTCCATCTGCTGGAGATTGCGGATTTGGAGCAGATAAAGCCCAATGCGGAGGCAAGCTATCATCGGGTGTGCTTTGACAGGCTTCAGCGGTACAAGGTCATCAAACAGGCGGATGTACTGCTTTTGATGACTCGTTTGCCCCAACTGTTTACGCAGAAGCAGAAGCTGGAAGCGTGGGAGGACTTTGAACCCATCTGCCTCCACGACTCCACTTTGAGCTTTGCCAGCCACGCCCTCTTTGCTTTGCAGAACGGCCTTGCGGAACAGGGGTATGGGTATTTAAAAAAAGCCCTGCTCCTTGACCTAAAAGACATCATGGGCAACACGGGGCGGGAGGGGCTCCACCTTGCCTGCATGGGAGAAGCCTGGCAGGCGGCCATGGCGTGGAAGCAAAGCACGCCTCAATAAAACACAAAAAACGCCGAATGCTCGGCGTTTTTTTTGTCTTTTTTCTTACTTGCTCTTTACGTAGGTGTGCAGGGGATGGACGCAGTACTCGTTGTAGGGATACTGATCCGTGGTCACATAGCCTGCAGGGGCGTCGATGAGCTGGGGAATGCGGTTGACGATGGTGGCGCAGGTCATCTCCACCGTGGCGGGACGGTTGACGGACACCGTGGTCTCGGGCTCGCCCAGGAAGGTCCAGTCGTTGCGGTCAAACTCGTCGGGGGCAAAGACCTTGCCCACGCACTCGGTCTCAAAGGTGATGCCTTCCTCGGTGAGGGTGGTTACCACAGCCCGCATGCCCGTGGGCTGACCGGCCTTGATGGTGGCGTTGAGGGTGGTGGAGAAGAGATCCTCCGTGTGGG
>CAZPCH010000249.1:0-2744 GCA_964585055.1 uncultured Christensenella sp.
TGGACTGCGCCCTTTTTCACGCAGACCATGTTTTCCACTTCACGGGAATACTGCATATATATTTTTCCTCCTTGTAAAATAGCTGAATCAAGAATCACCCATTTTCGTTAAAAGTATACCACTCCTGCGCCCATTGTGCAAGAGTGCATTTTCATACAAGGATGGTTTGATGCAAAAGTGCCGTCAAGAATTCCCCTGTGCAAAGGGCGGGTTTTGTGGTATACTGGAGATACTTTATAAAAAGAGTTGGGGAGGTCTTATGCTGATTGCCATTTTGATTGTATCCCTCCTTGTGCTGGGGGTACTGATTGCCCTGCTGATGGAGGAGCTGAAAAAAAGCCGGGAAAGTGAAAAGCTCCGCCGGGATCTGCAGGCAGAGACAGAGGAGCGGTTCCGCCGCATGGAGGATAGTCTGCAGGAAAGTCTTCAGGATGCCCTGCGGAACCAGCGGCAGGAGCTGACCCAAACCTTTTCCGAGTACGGCCGCTTAATCAGCGAAGGCCAGCAAAAGGGCTTTGAACAGCAGAGCCGGGGACAGCAGGACTTCCGTCAAGGGTTGGAAGTTCGCATGGCCGCTTTGGAAAAGAGCAGTGCCCAGCAGCTTGTGGATCTGCGCACCACCATGGAGCAGCGGCTGGCCACCTTTGAAACGTCCAGCGCCCAACAGCTTTCCGACATCCGCACTGCCATGGAGCAAAGGCTGGCCACCTTCGAAAAATCCAGCGTCCAGCAGCTTTCCGACATTCGCACCACCATGGAGCAGCGGATTACCGCCATGCAGCAGGACAACAACCGCCGTTTGACGGAGATGCAGCAGGTGGTGGACGAAAAGCTCCAGAAGACCTTGGAGAGCCGCCTGACCCAGAGCTTTGAAGCCGTGCAAAAGCAGTTGGAAGCGGTATACAAGGGGCTGGGAGAAATGCAGGCCGTGGCCGCCGGGGTTACGGATTTGAAGAAGGTGCTCTCCAACGTGAAGACCCGAGGCATTCTGGGAGAAATTCAGTTGGGCGCCATTTTGGAGGAGATTCTCTCCCCCGAGCAATACGATCGAAACGTGGCCACCAAGAAGGGCAGTCGGGACGTGGTGGAATACGCCATCAAGCTTCCGGGCAGCGGAGAAGCCCCCGTGTACCTCCCCGTGGACGCCAAGTTCCCCGGAGACACCTATGCCGCTTTGGCGGACGCCTACGACAGCGGCAACGCCGATACCGTCAACGCCGCCGCCAACGCCCTGACCGCCCGCCTCAAGCAAGAGGCCAAGGACATTGCTGCTAAATATATCGATCCCCCTCACACCACGGACTTTGCCATTCTGTTTTTACCCTTTGAGGGGCTCTATGCCGAGGCAGTAAACCGGGGCATGGTGGAGGAACTCCAGCGGAAATATAAGGTGAATCTGGCAGGCCCCAGCACCATGGCGGCTTTGCTGAACAGCCTGCAGATGGGCTTTAAGACCCTGGCCATTCAAAAGCGCTCCAGCGAGGTCTGGAACATTCTGCGGGGGGTGAAGACGGAGTTTGACACCTTTGCCAAGGTGCTGGACGATTCCCAGCGGCATCTGCGTCAAGCCAACGAGAATTTGGACAAGCTCATCGGCGTGCGCACCCGCAAGATTCAGTCTAAGCTCAGCGGCGTGGAAAGCTTGGATCCCCTCCCCCAGCCGGAGGGCGAAGGCACTAAGCAGGAATAACCGTGTCCCATAAGGAGTGTGTTTATATGAAAAAGTTGATTTTCGGCTGTGCTTTGATGCTTTGCGGCATTATGGGCGGCACCGGGGGGCTGATGGCCGCAGTGTCTCTTGTGGAGAAAGGCGCTTGGTCAACGGTGCTGAATGTATTTGATTTTAGCCGTGCTGAATGCTATGTCATCCTTCTCTTCTATGCCCTTGCCGTTTTCGGAGCTTATCTGGGCATCAAGGCATTAAAGGAAAATGCCTAATGTAAAAAACAGACCGCCTGCCCATCGCCATGTGCGAAAAGCGGGCGGTCTTTTTGTGTGTATGGCTCTATGGGCTACGGCATAGTCCAGTAGCCGTCATAGACTCGGCCGTTCTTTCCGCCCAGCAGATGCTCCGATTTGGTGAAGCCCGCTTTTTCAAGAGCCTGTATTCTCTCCACGGCGTACAAGGGGGCTTTGGTCAGCACGCCTTTGCACCCAAGAAGCGCCTCCAGCTTGGGGGCTACCAGAGAAAAAATGCTGTACAGGGCATCGGCCTGCTCATAAGCACTGCCTACGTCCACTCTCAAAATTCCCATATGATGAAAGGCGTCCTCGGACACCCGCAGGCACAGCTCCACGGTGCCCACCACGGCGGAGGCGGCCTTGTCTACAATGGACAAGCGCACAAACCAGCCCTTTTTATAGGCCCGCATCCAGAAGTCCAAGGCTTCCTGCATGCGCTCTTCGGTGGCGTAATAAAAATTATCCCCGTTGCAGTTGTCGCTGTTGAAAAAAGGCAGGGCGTTTTTATCGCCGTAGACCTTGAGCAGGGCGGCGCAGTCCGATTTTTGCAGAGGGCGAATCAAAAATCTCTCGTTTTCCAACACGGGACAAGTTTCATAAATGTTCATTGATATCCTCCTTTTTACAGGCACTCCAAAATTCTATCCAATAGTTCCGCCGTGCCCACGGCATAGCCGCCTCGGGCAAAGCGGCATTTCCCTTTGTGCAATAAGAACAGTAGCGGAAAGTCCCCGGGCTCCAAAAACAAGCTTCTGGCCAAGGTCTCCTGTGCGCCGTCCCGA
>CAZPCH010000250.1:0-522 GCA_964585055.1 uncultured Christensenella sp.
GACTGAGAGGGTCAGACACAAAAACGGAGCGTATCGATGCCGATACGCTCCGCTTATTTTTTATACCAAGGGTTCTGGTTCCGTTTCCTCCTCATCCGGCATGGCGTCCACCTTCTTCATGGTCTTTTTCAAAAAATACGAGCTGAAAATCAAAGACACAAACTCCGCAATAGGAAAGGCCAGCCAC
The DNA here is from genome assembly GCA_964585055.1 of uncultured Christensenella sp. GTDB lineage: Bacteria > Bacillota > Clostridia > Christensenellales > CAG-138 > RUG472. Next base: position 188 of record CAZPCH010000250.1, read on the forward strand.
ACCAGCTCCAGCTTTCCCGTCAGGCTCAAAAGCCAAGCCGAAGGGAGCAGCGCCGCCATCTGACGGCAGATGGAGATGGTCAAGGAGTGGAGGGGATTGCCGATAGCCTGACACACGGAGCCCGCAATAAGGCAGAACCCAGCCAGCAAAAAGTGGGTGGCAATGATGCGCAGGGCGGGAATACCGATCTGAAGCATATCCTCCTTGGCGCCGAAGAAGCGCAGCAGCACCCCGGGGCACAGCTCAAAGAGGAGGAAGCCCACCAACATAATGGCTATGGCGGTGAAGATGGTCAAGCGGACAATCTTGCGGATGCGGTGCTTTTTCCTGGCTCC
>CAZPCH010000250.1:532-2744 GCA_964585055.1 uncultured Christensenella sp.
TCAGGCCGAAAACGGGCATGAAGATGAAGCTCTGGAGCTTGCTGTATGCGCCGTACACCGCCGTGGCCGTGGTGTTGAAGCCGATGAGAATCTGGTTGAGCATATAGTTCAGGAAGGAACCGATGCTCATCATCAAAATGGAGGGGAAGCCGATGCGGTAAATCTCTCCCACAATCTCCCCATGAGGGCGTACGTTCTTCCAGCGGATGCCCACTTCCTTATTCTTCGCCATGTTCAGCACCATGGACAGCAGCGCCGCCGCAATCTGCCCCGCCACCGTGGCGACGGCCGCACCGGCCACCTCCATGCGGGGGAAGCCCAGCAAGCCGAAAATCAAAATGGGATCCAGGACGATGTTGATGAGGGCGCCTACAAGCTGGGTAATCATGGTGATGCGGGTGCGCCCCGTGGCCTGCAGCATTCTTTCAAAGCAGAACTGGAAGAAAATACCCACGGACAGGGTCATGCAGATGGTCAGATAGTCCGTGCCGTAGTCCACAATGGCCTCTACATCCGTAAAGGAGAGGAAGAAAGCACGGGAGCAGGTCAAGCCGATTAAGGCAGAGACCATGGTGCTGACCAGGCAGAGGAAAATGCCCGTGCCCGCTACCTTGTCCACCAAATCCCGCCGCCCGGCACCCAAATACCGAGACAGCAGGGCGTTCATGCCCAAGCAGGTGCCGCTGGCCACGGCAATCATGGCATTTTGCATGGGGAAGGCCAGAGACACGGCGTTGAGGGCGTCCTCGCTGAGCTGGGCTACATACACGGCGTCCACCACGTTGTACAGTGCCTGCACCAGCATGGAAATCATCATGGGAATGGCCATCTCAAAGAGCACCTTGCGCTCAGGCATGGTGCCCATTTTGTTCTCCTGCTGTATTTCCTGTATCTGTTTTGTCTCCACGGTTCCACTTCCTTCGTCAAAAAATCAATAACTTGACTATTATACAGGAGAGGAACCGCACTTGTCAACGGTATATTACCGCCCGCCCAAGAGAGGCTGGTCAAAGGCGAAAAGCGCCTCGTTGACGGCAAAAATATCATACTCCTTGCGGTTGATGAAGTACTCTACAATGATGTCCTGCACAAAGGCATGGGACAAGGCGTAGCCTGCTCTATTGAGAAGAAGCTCCGTCTCTTCTAAATCCAGTTCCAGGGCCCGGGCAAAGGCCAGCACCGTGGACTTGCTGGGGCGATAGCTCTTGTCGGAGCGAATCTTGCTGAACAGCTTTCTGTCCACGTTGGCCTTTTTGTAGCACTGGATATCCGTCATACCCCGCCGATCGATGAAGTCCAAAAGGGTGCCGCTGAAGCCCTCGTCCTTTTGGGCAATGAGGGAAGCAAGATTGGGTGCCGCAGCCGACTCGCATACGGCCTCCATGTCCTCAAACAGGCTTCTGTCCAAGGAATAATGCACCGTGCTTTCCGCCTTAGAGGCAGGCGCCGGCTGTTGGGGCCGCCGAAAAGCCTCTTCGTGAGCCCGGACATAGGCATCGTCAATATACTGGGCGATGTGGGGGAAGCGGAGCCGTCCCGCCTCCATGGCACGGCGGTTGAAAAAGACCAGATACACGGTTATATCGTGATTCTGCAGAAAGGCGCAAATCTCCTCTTCCGCCACCCGCACGGCTTCCTTGCGTGGGTAGCCGTAGGTGCCTGCGCTGATTAAGGGGAAGGCAATGCTCTCCAGCCCTCGGCTGTGCGCCAACTCCAGGGCATTGCGGTAGCAGCGGCGCAAAAGGGCTTCCTCCCCGTGCTTTCCGTCCCGATAGACGGGGCCAACGGTGTGAATGACATAGCGGGCAGGAAGAAGGAACCCGAGGGTCAGCTTCGCCTCCCCGGTCTTGCAGCCGCCCAGTTCTTTGCACGCCTCCATCAATTGGGGGCCGGCGGCGGCGTAAATGGAGCCGTCCACCCCGCCTCCTCCCGACAGAGTCTCGTTGGCGGCGTTGACAATGGCATCCACCTTCATGCGGGTGATATCTTCTCTAACAAGCAGCAGGGGCATAAAGTTCTCCTTTTCTAAAACCCGGAAGGGAGTTGCTGGATTCAGTATAGCATATTTTTCTTAAGTTGCAAATAAAAGCCATATAATTGTGTCCCCTTTTTTACAGGGTGCGGCAAAATAAGCCGAGAAACTCCCCCCGTTTTCTTACGAAAAAAGGAGCCCGAAGGCTCCTTGTTTGTTTGGTTGTTACTCGATAACGTT
>CAZPCH010000251.1:0-2728 GCA_964585055.1 uncultured Christensenella sp.
CCCCTCAGCCTCGTTCCGCACAAAAACGTATACTCCCTCAAATAAAAAAGCCCGGGAAGGGGCACCTTCTCGGGCGATGAAACCGCAGACAGACTATATTTTGCTACGCCTGCGCCCATTGGCGGATGGCGGCGGCGGTGGTTTCCAGGTGCATACTGCGGGAGGCCTTGACCAAAACGGTATCTCCGGGTTGGAAAAGGGCGGGAAGGCTTTTGAGCAGGGCTTCCTGATTCTCATAGGCGGGGCAGCCCGCTTTTTTTGCGGCTTCCGTCATGCGGGGGCCTACGGCGGCGATGGCTTCGATGCCCAGCTCCTTGGCCAGCTCCAGCATCCGCAGGTGTCCCTCCGAGGAAGCGGCGCCCAGCTCGCCCATGTCCCCCAGAATGCATACCCGCCGCCCCTCCGCCTGAGACAGCACCCGCAAAGCGGCGGCCATGGAGGCAGGGTTGGCGTTGTAGACATCGTTAATCAGAGTGCAGCGGGGGAGCTTTTCAATGGCCTGCCGATTTCCCGCCGGCACAAAGGCGGCGATGGCAGTTAAGATTTTTTCCGGCGGCACACGGAGCACCATGCCCACGGCGGCGGCGGCCAGAGCATTGTATACGGCGTGGATGCCCGGGGCGTGGATGCAGGCGGGGTAGGTTTTTTCTCCCAGCCGCAGGGTAAAGGCCGTGCCGTCCAGCCCGTGGGAGATAAGATTCTCCCCCCGCACAAAGCAGTGCTCTCCCAGTCCGTAAAACAGGGCGTTGGGGAGGGTGGAGAGAAAATCGTCGTCACCGTTGGCAATGACGGTGCCTTGGGGGCGCATATGCTTCAGCATCTCCGTTTTTCCGCGGAAAATGCCCTCGCGGGTGCCGAAAAACTCCAGATGCGCCTCCCCGATGTTGGTAAACAGGCAGATTGTGGGCTGGGCCATGGCGGCCAAAGCGTCAATCTCCCCAAAGTGGTTGGTGCCCATTTCGATGACGGCGCATTCCGTCTCGGGGGTCAGGCCGAAGAGCACCTGAGGCACTCCCGTCTGGTTGTTGAGATTTCCCGCCGTGGCATGCACCTTATAGGCGGCGGCCAGCACGTCCCGCACCAGTTCCTTGGTGGTGGTCTTCCCTGCACTGCCCGTAATGCCGACTACGGGGATGGAAAAGCGTTCCCGATGGCGGGCGGCCAGGGTCTGGAAAGCGGCCACGGAGTTTTCCACCCGAATGTGGGGGTAAGGGGTGTCAATTTCGGACAGGGTGGCCACGGCCCCCTGGGCCATGGCTTGGGGGATGAAGCGGTGGCCGTCAAAGACCTCTCCCCGCACGGGGACATACAGGGCGCCGGGCTGCAGGGTGCGGGTGTCGATGGACAGACTGGTGATGGGGGCATCCTGCAGAGCGGGGTCGCCCACAAAAGTGCCGCCCGTAAGGGCGGCGGCCTGAGAAAGGGTAAAAAGCTGCATAAGCGGTGCCTTATTCATACTTCTTTAGGGACAGGGCGATGACGGTTTCGCACAGGGTCAAATACTCCATGCCGGCCGCCGCCGCTTCCTGAGGCAGCAGGGAGGTGGGGGTCATGCCCGGCAGGGTGTTGGCTTCCAGACAGTACGCCTTGCCCTCCTCCGTGAGCAAGAAGTCGATGCGGCCGTAAACCTGCAGGTGCAGAATGTCAAAGACCTTTTCCGCCGCTTCCTGGACGGTTTGGGTGTCCTTTTGGGAAATAGGCGCAGGGGTGATTTCCAGCGTGGCCCCGGGCTGGTACTTGTTCTTATAGTCATAGAACCCTTCCCGGGGAATGATTTCGATGACGGGAAGCGCCTTGCCGTCCAGCACGCCGCAGGAAAGCTCCCGCCCCTGAATGTATTCCTCAATGAGGATGGTGTCCTCCTGTGAAAAGGCCAGCTCAATGGCCTTTTTTAGTTCCTCCCGGGTGCGGGCGATGGAGATGCCGATGGAGGAGCCGCCGCTGTTGGGCTTTGCCACGGCGGGCAGGGGCAGTTCGTCCAAAGAATAAACTTCTCCCCGATGAAGGAGCTTCCAAGCGGGGGAGAGGACGCCCTCGGCGTCGAAAATTTCCTTGGCCAGATTCTTTTCCATGGCCAGACGGCAGCCCTCGGGGCCGCTGCCTGTATACAGAATCCCTGCCTGATCGAAAATCTGCTGGATGGAGCCGTTTTCTCCGTCTGCGCCGTGGAGGGCCATGTATACGATATCCGCCGCCTTGCAGAGTTCCAGCACGTTGCAGCCGATGCGGTCAGAATATCCCTGCTTGCGGCTCTTGGCGATGGCCGCCAAGTCCGGCTCCTTCTCCTCAATGGCGGGAGGGGGGAGGATTTCGGCACGGGCAAAGAGCTCCTCAACGGGGCAGGGAAGCTCCGGCAGACCGAAAAACAAATCCAGCAGAATGGCCTGATGGCCGGCCTTAACAAAGGTGTTGCAGGCCATGGTGCCGCTGGAGAGGGATACGTTGCGTTCGGGGGACAGCCCCCCGGCCAGGACGACTATTTTCATTTCGGATACCGATACCTTTCTGTGTTGTAACAGAGGAGGCGTTCCTGCAAACGGGGAACTCCACCCAATAATGGTATATCATATTTTGCCCATAATCACAAGAGCACTTTTTCTGAAAATGTTTCTTAATTGCAAAAGAAGGGGGGCGGCGGAGAAAGGCGGAGCCTTTCTCTTGTGTGAGAGGGGGGAGGCTATGCCTCCCCCCTCTCACACAAGGGTTCGCTTTGCGAACCCGCCGCCCC
>CAZPCH010000252.1:0-2699 GCA_964585055.1 uncultured Christensenella sp.
CCACCCCCTTCAGCGGGGCATGTACGTTGGCTGGGGCAGCGATGTGGAGAAGACTTTGGAGGAGTATGTGCAGGAGGGCGTTGTCATCGTCAGCACTCAGGAGGTGCTGGAGCAGCCCCTTTTGGACGGAGAGGCCCTGTGGTTCCACACGGATCACCACTGGACGCCCCGTGCGGCCTGCTATGTGGCTCAGGCCCTTCTCAAAACTCAGGGCATTGCCGCCGCTTCCTATGAAGATTACAGCTATGTCCACTACACCGACTTCGTCGGCTCCACCGGCGCCCAGCCCGGCTATTCCAAAGAGCCCATCGACGTCATTCTCCCCCTGCTCCCCACCACCGGGTACCTCATTGACAAAACCGGGCGGGAAAAGGAGGACGTGTACATGGTCACCACCCGCCACTCCTATCAGGCGTACCTTGGCAGTACCCGGGGGCCTTGGCGCAAGTTCGTCACCGGCGCCGACGGGGCAGACAGAAAGTGCCTTGTCATCAGCGATTCCTACGGCAACTGCTTCATTCCCTACCTGATGCCCTACTACAGCGAGGTGCATTCCGTGGATCTGCGGGCGGACTACTTCAGCCTCAGCATCGCCGGCTGTACGGTCAGCGAGTACATCGCCGACCACGGCATCGACGAGGTGTATATCATCCTCTCCACGGCCTCAGGAATCAACTCAGGCTATATGAACAACTATCTGTGGAAGTATCTGTAAGCCATGAAAACCACCAAGCCATCCAAAAAAGCGGTCTCCCCCAAGGGGAAGACCTCCAAAAAAGTTTCCCAAAAGGCCCTTACCCGCAAAAAGGACAGGCAGTTTCTCCGCCTTGCCCTGCCCCTTGTGAGCCTTCTTTCCCTGTGCCTGCTGGTGCTGTTTATGCGCTGGGAAGGGGGCAAGGGAGATATGTATCGGGAGCAGGCTTTTGCCGCCGCAGAAGCGGGAGACATGGAAAAAGCCCGCACCTTAGCCAAAAAAGGCGAGGATGCAGGGGAAGCGGGGCTCCAGCAGCAGGTGGAATACGCCTACGGGGCACAGCTTTTAGCCCAAGGAGATCCTGCCGCCGCCCGAGAGGTCTTTTTGGCCTTGGGCGCCTATGAGGACGCCCCCCGCCGTGCCTTGGAGTGCCGCTACAGGCAGGGAGAGGAGGCCTACGGAGCGGGCAGGTTTGAGGAGGCGGAAGCCTTCTTCCGTGAGGCCGCCGGGTACGAGGACGCCCTCACCCGTCTGGACGACTGCCGCTACCAACGAGCCCTGAGCGCCCTGCAGGCAGGGGACAAGGAGCTGGCGCTGGAGCTTTTCACGGGGCTGGGCGCCTACTTGGACGCCGCCCAACAGGCGCAGGCTCTGTCCGTGGAGCTTACGGGACAGGAGGACGCCCAAAAGGCGCTGGCCATAAGTCAGGGCGTCACCGAGGAGCAGTGGCAGGCCATGGAGGAAGCGGAAACCCTCCGTGCCCAGCGTCCTCAGGGGCGCATTGCCGCAGGGGAAGGCCACGGGCTGGGGGTCACGGCGGAAAAAACCGTGGTCTCTGCAGGGGATAATACCTACGGCCAGTGCAGCACCCAAGACTGGACGAATGTGTCCGCCGTGGCCGCAGGCACCCGCCATTCTCTGGCTCTGACGGAGGACGGACGGGTCTTATCTGCGGGGGACAACACCTACGGCCAGTGCAACACTCAAAGCTGGAGCAACGTCATCGCCATTGCGGCGGGAAATTTCGACTCCTACGGCCTGACCCAAGAGGGAACCATCCTCCACTGCGGCTACGGGGACATGGAGCAAACCGCCTCCTGGCAGGGCATCACCCGCCTTTTTGCGGGCAACAGTGTCCTGGGGGCCTTACGGCAGGACGGCACCTTCCTCTGCACGGCGGCCTCCGGACAGCATGAGGACTGGAAGAACCTTTCGGACTTGGCCGTGAATATCGGCTGGACGGCGGGGCTCACCCGAGAGGGCACGGTGCTGTGCCAAGAATTTGACCTCTCCTCCTGGACGGACATTCTCCACCTCTACGCCTCCGAAACCATGCTGGCCGGAGTCGCTCAGGACGGCTCCCTGCGTCTTCAGCCCCTGCGGCCTTGGGTGCAGTCCCTCTGCGCCCAATTGGAAGCCGAAAGCAACGTGCAGGAGCTGGCCCTTTCGGGAAGCTGGGCCCTGTGCCTCCACACGGACGGCACCGTCACCGCCATAGGCTCCGCCCCCGCCCCCTGCCTCACTTGGACCTTGTCCGCAGAATAATTCGTAGGGCTTACTTTTTGGGAACCGTTGGCTTCACAGGGAGCCCCCCTCTGCCATGACAGAGAAGAACGGTGGTGCGCCGAAGCTGTATCCCGATTCTGACCTGAAAACCGAAAAATCCGGAAAAATGTGTTTTTAATCCCCCAAAAAGTTCGGAAAAATGTGCAACATCGGCATTGAATATTTAAGAAAAATGTGCAATACTATAATTACCCTTGGGTAAGGATGGTGACGCACTTGAAACGCAATGCTATTTTTGATCTGATTCAATGGAAAAACAGCCCCGAACGCAAGCCCATGGTGCTCAAAGGCGCACGGCAGGTGGGCAAGACCTGGCTGATGAAGGAGTTCGGACGAAACTATTATGATGCTTTCGTCTACTTCAACTTTGATGAAGAAGACGAACTGAAGTCCATCTTTGAAACAAACAAAAATCCCCACCGCATCATTGAATTACTCT
>CAZPCH010000253.1:0-2690 GCA_964585055.1 uncultured Christensenella sp.
CTCATTATCGGCACCCACTTTGATGACGAAGCCCTGTATCTTGGGGCGGTAATGCCCATTTATGGCGGGGAGCAGGGGTACACGGGCACCTTTTTGCACATGACCTATCAGCTTAGAATGCGGCTGGAAGAATCCCTCCAAGGGGACTGGACCATGGGCGCACGGTACTATCCTCTCTTTGCCATGCTACCGGATGTATATAAGGAGACGGGGAAGCATGCTCCCGAGTATTCCGAGGAGATTGTCACTCAAACGCTGGTGCGCTATTACCGCCGCTATAAGCCTCTGGTGATTTTCACGCAGGATACGGAAGGGGAGTATGGCCATTGGCAGCATTGCCAAACGGTAAAATGCGCCTTGGCGGCCATACCTCTGGCGGCGGATAGCTCTTATGATACAGAGTCTGCGGAGCAATACGGCGTCTGGCAGGTGCAAAAGGCCTATGTCCACGTGTACCCTGAGGGGAAGATTACCTTGGACACCCGTACGCCTCTGGAAGCCTTCGGCGGGCTGACCGCCTTGGAAGTGGCCCAAGCGGCCTACAAAAAACATGTAAGCCAGATTACCGCCCATGCCTATGAGGTGCGGGACGATTATAGGTATTCCATTGCCGACTTCGGTTTGGCCTTTTCCGCCGTAGAGAATTCGGGAGAGGGCGTCTTTGACGGTATCGACGCGACCCTCTTTGCAGGCTATGTGCCCCCCACCCCTGCGCCTACGGAAGAGCCTACGGCCACGCCCCATCCAACGGCCGACCCCACTGCCGAGCCTACCCCTGCCCCTGCATCTGTGGCTCCTGAGGAAAGTGAGGAAGACGAAACCTCCTCTCCCACGGATGCCTCGGAGACTGAAAAGGATGCCTCGGCAACGCCTGCTGTCTCAGGCTTCGGTCTGCTGGCGGGAATTCTCCTTTTGTGCGGCCTGTTGGGAAGCAAGAAGGGGAAGCCTGCTTCCTCTGCCAAGAAGAAAAAGAAGGCAGAAGAGGACGATGAAATGGAAGAGATTGAAATGATACTGGATATGGAAGAGGACGAAGAGGAGGACGATTGAGCCTCCTCTTTTTAAGCAACATAAGCAGGAGAATGTCATGGAACTGGAAACGCCGAGACTGCGCATGCGGGACTTCCTTTTGTCGGATGCCCATGATTTGCATGAGATTTTGGGGGATGGGGAAACCATGGCCTACAGCGAGCCTCCCTACAGCTTGGAGAAGACCAAGGACTTTTTAAAAGACTTCTGCATTCGCAGAAAAGGCGCCATAGCCGCCGTGCATAAGGACAGCGGCAAGGTGATTGGGTACATCCTCTTTCATAAAACGGAAGAAGAAACGTATGAACTGGGCTGGTTTTTCAATCGAAAATACTGGGGACAGGGATACGCTTTTGAAGCCTGCAGTGCGGTGACAGAATATGCTTTTTCCGTGCTGAAAGCGCAAAGACTATTTGCGGAAACGTCAGACGCGGAAAAGTCCGTGGGACTTATGAAGAAGCTGGGCATGCAATGGGAGGGTACGGAGGTTTGCCAAGGCGGGGACGGCCTTTTACAAATCTACGGCCTTTCGGCTTTGGAATGGCGGGAGCAAACGTCCCATCTTTGACTCTATAATAAGAAAACCCCTCCGCATAGGGAGGGGCTGTTTTTATGAGCTGACTTGAGCTTACAGAGCGCACCAGCCGCCGTCTACGGGCAGGATGACGCCGTTGACATAGCTGGACTCATCGCTGGCCAGGAACAGAGCGGCAGCGGCAATCTGCTCGGGAGCGCCGGGGGCGGGGGAGCAGGAGAGAACCTTCTGCACGCGGCCGTAGCCGGCCATGTTGGGCATACCCATGGAGTTGGAGATCTCGGTCATGATGCCGCCCGGAGCGATGGCGTTGCAGCGAATGTTATCGTTCTGATACATGAAGGAGGTGTTCTTGGTGATGGAGTTCATGGCCGCCTTGGAAGCGCAGTAGATGGCGCCTGCGCAGGAGTGGCTGCCGCCCATGGAGGTCACGTTGATGATGTTGCCGGGGCGGTTGTTGGCCTTGAAATACTGAACAGCCTTGCGGATGGCGGCGAAGGGGCCGTATACGTTGACCTGCATGACCTGATTGTACTTCTCGTCGGTGGCATCGCCGATGGGGCTCATGTCGTCCATGATGCCGGCGTTGTTGATGAGCACGTCCAGCCCGCCGAACTTTTCTACGGCGAAATCGATCATGCCTTCGTTGGTGGAAAGCTGGGATACGTCGCCTACGTAGATGGCAACTTCACCGGCTTCGTTTGCAAGAGAGGCGGCCAGCTCTTCCAGACGCTCTTTTCTTCTTGCCACGGCTACCACTTTGGCGCCCTCTTTCACGCAGGCTTCCACAATGGACTTGCCCATACCGGAGGATGCACCGGTCACTACCATAATCTTGTTGTTCAGTCTCATACATAAACTCCTTTAGTAATTGGCTATAGGCGCCGTGGGTGCCACAAACACCTACATTTTAAGTATATCAGGCACTTTTTTTCAAGTCAACAGGGAATTGCGATGAGGAAATGATATATAATCATCAAAAACGATAAAAAACGGGGATGCCGTCAATAGAAAGAAAAAAGCCCGGCCGAAGCCGGGCTCGCATGCTGAATGATTCTTAGAAATCCACGTCCAGATCTTAGTAGCAGCACTTGAGGAGCTTCTCCATCTCCTCCTGGCTGGGCTG
>CAZPCH010000254.1:0-2677 GCA_964585055.1 uncultured Christensenella sp.
CACCACCCTGTGCGCAGGGCATTTTGAGCCTTTGCGCCACTATGGGGAAGTGCATCTGCTGCTGGAGCCTCTTCATCGGGGACGGGGCATTGTGCTGGACAGCCGCTGTCCGGAGGACATGCTCACCCGCAACTGGCAGAATCTGGTCTTAAGCCAGCTGGCCGCCAGACCCTCGGCGGGGATTTTGACCGGCTCCCCCCTGACTGACATGAAGATTACCATTACCGGGGGCAGAACCCATGTAAAGCATACCGAAGGAGGCGACATGGGGGAGGCCGCAGGACGGGCTTTACGGCAGGGACTTATGAAGGCGGGCTGTGTGCTGTTGGAGCCTTGGTATGCCTTTACTCTGGAGGTGCCCGCTCCCCTTGTGGGCAGAGCCATTACGGATATCCGCCGCATGGGCGGCACCTTTGCCCCTTCAGGGGAAGGGGGAGAAGTTATGGTGCTGGAGGGACGCTGTCCCGTGGCCACCATGCGCAACTATGCCCGTGAGGTGCTGTCCTATACCCGAGGACTGGGGCGCTTCTCCTGCCAATTGGACGGGTACGACCTTTGCCACAACCCGGAGGAGGTCATTGCCCGCATGGGGTATGAAGCGGAGCGGGATGTGGAGCATCCGGCGGACTCCGTGTTCTGCGTCCACGGGGTAGGGGAGATTGTGTCCTGGCGGGAAGCGGACGGGTATATGCATGCCCAGTCCGCCGTCCACTTTCGTCAGGGAGAGGAGACGGTACACCGTCGGGTGGTGCTGGAGGAACGGGAGCTGCGGGAGATTCTGCGGCGGGAGTTCGGGGAGGATAAGACGGAACTGTACCGCCCTGCCCCCGTACAGAGGCAGGAGGTATCTGCTCCCGTCTCCGTGGAAACCCCTGCAGAGTGGCTGTTGGTGGACGGGTACAACCTGCTGTATGCTTGGGAGGAACTGAAGAATCTGAGCAAGGGCAGCTTGGAGGCCGCCCGCACCCGGCTTATGGATCATATGAGCAACTACTGCGGCTGTACGGGGAACCCCATGATTCTGGTCTTTGACGGCCGCAGCGGAGAGAACCAGAAGGAGAACCGCTTTGAATACCATGGGGTGCACGTGGTCTATACCTCCACGGGGGTTAGTGCCGACGGGTACCTTCAGAGCCTTTTGGAGGAGGTGGGCCCAAACCACCGGGTGCGGCTGGTCACGGGGGACGGGCTCATTCAGCTTACCGCCGTGGGCGCAGGGGTACTGCGCACCTCCGCACGGGAGTTTGAAAAGGAGTGCCAGCAGGTGTTCAAGCGCATGGCCGCCTTGCTGAAGGAGAAGCAAAAGCCCCTTGTACAGGGGATGAAACTGGAGGAGGAGCACCATGGAGCGTGAAGCCCTTTTTCGGCGCATGGAGGATCTGCAGGAAAAAAGCGAAAAGGGTCTCCCTGCCCATAGCTGGTTTTTGAGTCAGGAGGAGCAGGCACTGGTGCGCCAGTGGGGCCGCCGATGCGCAGAGCCCCCTGAATTCTTTGGCGGAAGAGAGGGACTGGAGCGGCAGATGGCCTTCTTTTTCCCTGAGTGGGAGACGGAGAAAGAAGCACGCATGGAGGAGGAAATCTGCTGTGTGAAGCTTACGGGAGAATTGAGCCGCCTTACCCATCGGGACTATTTGGGCGCCGTGCTGGGACTGGGGCTCACCAGAGAGGCCATCGGAGACATCCTCCCCGGGGAAAAGGCAGCCTATATCTTTTGCACCCCTGCGGCGGCGGGATGCATGGAGCGCACCCTTACCAAGGCGGGCAGGCAGAACGTGTCCGTGGAGCTTGTGCCCTTAGAGCAGGCGGTGCTTCCTCAAAAGCGGGTGGAGGAAGTCACCTTTACGGTGAAATCCCTGCGCTTGGATGCAGGGGCGGCAGGGCTGTTCCGCATTCCCCGCACTCAGGCCGTGGAGCGCATTGAGCGTGGGGAGTGTCAGGTGAACCACATGGTGTGTTTAAAGCCCGATGCCCCCTTAAAGGAAGGGGATATGGTGAGCCTGCGGGGGCTCGGCAAGGGGGAGATTGCCCGCATCGGCGGCCAAAGCAAAAAGGGACGTCTGTTCATTACGGGTGAAAAGTGGCTGTAATAAAAACAAAAAAGAGTCGGGAATGCTTGTTCCCGGCTCTTTTTGCGCTTTGATTTTTACAGGGAGATATCGTAGGCCACCCGATACATATAGGGATCCAGGGTCTTTTTCATGCTCATAGCCTTCTCCATGGGTACGGCCTGCAGGCGGGAATCCAGATAGCAGATGACCTCGTTGGTCTTTCCCTGCACCAGCTCCTCCACGGCCATGTGCCCCATGCGGGAGGCCATGACCCGATCCCGGGCGTTGGGGCGTCCGCCCCGCTGAATGTGCCCCAGAATGGACACACGGGTCTCCATGCCCGTTTCCTCCTTAATGCGCTTGGCCAACTCGTCGCAATGCCCTACGCCCTCGGCCACTACAATGATGAAGTGGCGCTTGCCCTTGTAGCGGCCCTGGATGATCTTCTCGGCAATGTCCTTATCAAAATCCACGGGATGTTCGGGAATCAGAATGGCTGCGGCGCCTACGGCACAGCCAACGTACACCGCCAGATGTCCTGCCGCCCGTCCCATGACCTCCACCACGGAGCAGCGCTCGTGGGACTGCATGGTGTCGCTGAGCTTGTCGATGCACTCAATGGCCGTGTT
>CAZPCH010000255.1:0-2675 GCA_964585055.1 uncultured Christensenella sp.
GGGAGCTGGATTGTGACTGGAGCGAAAGCGAAAGGAACAAGACTGAGGGGATGAGCGAATAAGAGGAATGCAGCGCATTCCCTCCACAACCCATCCGTAGGATGGATTTCATCCGGCGAAGTCGGATTTCATCGCCGATAGGTGATTTCATCTGCACGCAGTGCAGATTTCATCGGCGTAGGCAATCGCCGAAGGTGACTGAGGGGATGAGCGAATAAGAAGGATGCAAAGCATCCTTTCATCTTGTGCCGTGGGGGAAAAAGAGGTATACTGATATATATTTTTAAAGGAGGTCTCCATGAACAACGATTCTTCCGAAAAGTTACTGAAAGCACGTTTAGGCGTGCCCCGCTCCCGCGCTTTCACCGGCGTCGGCCTGTTTTTGCTGGGCACTTTTGTAATGCTGGCGGACCAGTCCATCCACGAAGCCCAAATCTCCATGCAGCTGGAGGCCCTGTGCATGCTGTTGGCGGCGGCCGCTCTCTTTATAGGGCTGTATATGATGTCCAAAGACCATAAACGGGAGACCACCATGAAAACCTGTCTTACAGGGCTGGAGCGGGAAGGCCTGCTGGAAAAAGCCGCCGCCGCTTTGGATGCGGAGGAACAGGGGCATCTGGGAGAAAACTGCCGCCTTGCAGGGGACTTCCTCTTTGCTGAGGACATGGGGCTGGTGATTCCCGCCAAGGAGATTGGCTGGATTTACATCCGCTACGCCGGCTTCCGCCGCCTGACCCTGCTGGCGGAGATTTACAGCGATAACTACGGAACCGTGCTTCCTCTGGTTGTTTTGCCCAAGAACGCCGGCCCTGCCGAGGAAAATGAACTGCTGCAGACGGCGGAAGAGCTGTTCCCCGAAGCCCTTATCGGGTATTCCAAGGAGAATAAGGCCGCCTGGAAGGCACTGCTTCAGGCCCGGGATGAGGCGGAACTCGCCGAAAAAGAGGCCGCCGACAGAGCCGAAAGAGAGCAGGAAGCGGAAGACGCCTTCGAGGAATAAGCCCATGGAGGCACCTTTAAAGGCGCTTTTGACCCTGCTGGCAGACTTTACCTGGGCCTATGCGGGGGTGCGGCCACCCCTGTCCGCCTTTAAGCCCGCCAAAAAAGGGCATTTGGGGCTGTCCGCCTTTGTACGCTTGGACGCCTCTGCCGCCGCAGACGCCCTGCAGAAAGCTGCTCCCGCCTGTTTGTGGGAGGGGGCGCCTGTTTTGGAAAAAGTGCGTGCAGAGCGGGGCTGGCTGATCTTTGATTTTTCCCCCTCCTTCTTTCAAAAACTGCTGGAGCTGGGGCAAAGTCTCCCCCCTGCCTCCCCAAACACCTACTGGGGAAACCGCCTGCACCTTCTTGCCCGCAAGGGGGAAGCCCCCTGTCCCGAGGACTTTGCTTTGCGGCAGACCCTGTTTTTGGCCTTTTGGAGCTGGGGCACGGGACGGTATGCCCCGGCTCTGTTCCAAAGGCTTTTGACCCTGACCCATATTTCCCCGCCCGCTGCCCGCCTCGCTTTGGAGAAAGGGTGCGGCTCGGCGGCAAAAGCCCTGCTGGGGTTTATGGGAAAGGCGGAAGAGAAGTAAGGGGCGGCGAAGGGCGCAGCCCCGCCCCAAACCCCTTTTCCCCTTTGCATTTCTCCTATGATGTGCTATACTTAAGATACTTAATTAAAAGGAGTGCTCACCATGAAACAGATTATCACCGCTTCCAACGCCCCCGCCGCCATCGGTCCCTACAGCCATGCCGTAGCCGCCGGAAACTTTTTGTTCACCTCCGGTCAGTTGGGCATTGACCCCGCCACGGGCAAGCTGCCTGAAGGCGTTGAAGCTCAGGCCGTACAGGCTCTTGAAAACCTGAAGGCCGTTTTGGCCGCAGGCGGCATGGGCCTTGAAAACGTAATCAAGACCACGGTGTTCGTAAAGAACATGGGAGATTTTAAGGCCGTCAACGCCATTTATGCCTCCTACTTCACTTCCCAGTGCCCCGCCCGCTCCTGCGTGGAAGTGGCCGCCCTCCCCGCCGGCGGACTGGTGGAGATTGAAGCCGTCGCCGTAAAGTAAAGACCTTTTCACTTGGCCGGAGAGGGAACCCCTTCTCCGGCTTTTCCTACCGTTGAGAAAGATTTTAGCCATGGAAAAGACACTGCAGGTCATTGCCCGCATTCAAAACGATTTTTCCACCAAGTTCGGCATCCCCAGGCAAAGCGGGCTGGTGCCGGAACAGCGTTCCAGAGTGATTTTTGAGCCGGAGTATCGGGACGAGAACGCCCTGCGGGGGCTGGAGGGCTACTCCCACCTGTGGCTCATCTGGGGCTTCAGCGGGGTGCATATGGACAAGTGGTCGCCCATGGTCAAGCCCCCAAGGCTGGGGGGCAACAAGCGCATGGGGGTCTTTGCCACCCGCTCCCCCTTCCGTCCCAATGGGCTGGGGCTTAGCTCCGTGGAGCTTGTGGCCATAGAAAAACTGCCCAATCTGGGGAAAACCCTGCTGGTGGCGGGGGCGGATCTTATGGACGGCACCCCCATTTACGATGTAAAGCCCTACCTGCCCTTTACGGACAGCCACCCCAACGCCAAAGGGGGCTTTACGGAGCGGACTCTGGACTATCACATTGAGGTCTGCTGCCCCGAGACCCTGCTTCAAAAGCTCCCCGAAAGCAAGCGGGAGCCTTTGCTTCGGTCTTTGGC
>CAZPCH010000256.1:0-2674 GCA_964585055.1 uncultured Christensenella sp.
TATTGTGTAAGGGGAGCTGAGTTACGAACGCAGTGAGCAACTCTGAGGGGATAAGAAAAACCTGCTATCTCTCATCCCCTCAGTCTTGTTCCTTCCGCTATCGCTCCAGTCACAATCCAGCTCCCCTTTCAAAGGGGAGCCAAGGGGTATAGAAGGGAGCTTGCGTTTACTTTTGCTTTTCACCATGAAAGCTGCTTCGCCCGTTATACAAAAAAGGGACGGCATGCCGTCCCATCCGCAACCTGCCTGAAAGGCAGATTTCACATTGCGCAGCAATATTTCACATGCCGCAGGCATATTTCACCTGTGCAGCGCACAGATTTCACTGCCGAAGGCGAAACAGGTTCTTGCCGTTTTGGAAGAGGGTTTCGCTGAGGGCTTCCTCCTCTTCCCCCCGCAAAGCGGCCAGGGCGGCGCGGACATAGACCAGATTCCCCGGGTGGTTGCGGGTGCCCCGCAGAGGCTCCGGGGCCATATAGGGGCAGTCCGTCTCCAGCACCAGCCGATCAAGAGGCACCTTCTGCGCCACCTCCTTGAGCTTGCGGGCGTTCTTAAAGGTCAGCACGCCCCCTACGCCGATGTACAGCCCCAGATCCAAACACTCCCGTGCCGTCTCATAGCTGCCGGAAAAGCAGTGCATGACCCCCTGCAGGTGCTGTTTATGCCCCCGCAAAATGTCCATGCAGTCCCCGTGGGCGTCCCGCACATGAAGAATCACAGGCAGGTTGTGATCTCCCGCCATGGAAAGCTGGGCGTCCAGATAGGCCTTCTGCACCTCCCTTTTGGGGTTGTCCTCCCAGTGGTAATCAAGGCCAATCTCCCCCACGGCCATGATTTTGGGCTGAGACAGGGCCTTTTCCACCTGATCAAGGGCGTCTGCCCCCACCTTGTCCAGCTCCTCCGGGTGCAGACCCGCCGAGCCGTACACCCAGTCATGCGCTTGGGTAAAGGCCAGAATATGGGGGATGTCCGCCTCCGTACAGCAGGCCTCCATGACCAGCTCCACCCCTTGGGCGCGGAGGTTCTTCAGCAGGGCGGGACGGTCGGAATCGAAGTCGTGGGAAAGCAGGTGGGCGTGGGTATCAAAAATGCGCATAAAACTCCTTGGTTGCATACTTGGCAGAGAAAAGGGGCGAGTTTTCCCCCATAAGCGAACAGGGAAGGCGACCCTTCCCTGCTTCATTCACATATTTTGCCTTAGCGGACGGTGCTGCCCTCGGGGAGCTCCGTGTAGGGCCCGATGACGCTGAGGTGCTCGTCCCCGCTGTCGGAGGCGGCCAGAATCATGCCCCGGCTCTCCACGCCGCACATGGTGACTGGCTTCAAGTTGGCCACGATGACCACGGTCTTGCCGATAAGATCCTCGGGCTTGTACCACTTTTTGATGCCGGAGGCAATGGTGCGCTCCTCCTGTCCCACCTTGACGGTGAGCTTCAGAAGCTTCTTGGACTTTTTGACCTCCTCGCAGGCCACAATCTTGGCCAGCCGCAGATCCAGCTTCTCAAAGTCCTCATAGAGGATCTCGGGCTTTATGGGCGCCGTCTCGGGGACGGGCTTCTCCTCTTCTACAGGCTTCTCCTCCACGGGAGCGGGCTGTACCTGAGGAAGGATGACCTTGGGGTCAAGGCGGGCAAAGAGGATTTCGGGCTTCTCGCAGACCTTGTTCCCGGAGGGGTACAGACCGAAGGTGTCCAGGGCCTCGTAGTCACGGCAGGAGGTGTTAAGCTGGGCCAAAATTTTCTCGGCGGTCTCGGGCAAGAAGGCGCTCAAAAGGCTGGCGCCCATGGTGATGCCCTCGGTCAGGTTGTAGAGAACCTCCTTGAGGCGCAGCTGCTTTTCGGGATCCTTGGCAAGAGCCCAGGGAGCGGTTTCGTCCACGTACTTGTTGCAGCGCTTGAAGAGGTTGAACAGCTCCGTCATGGCGTCGGCCACCCGCAGTTTCTCCATCTTCTCCGTGACCTTTTGGCACTGAGACAGCACGGTCTGCTTGAGATCTTCGTCTACGTCTTCTACGGCACCGGTCTTCTCCACCAAACCGCCGAAGTACTTGTTGCTCATGGCCACGGTGCGGTTGACGAGGTTGCCCAAGGTGTTGGCCAAGTCCCCATTGGTGCGCTCAATGAGCAGTTCCCAGGTGATGGTGCCGTCGTTCTCAAAGGGCATTTCGTGGAGGAGGAAGTAGCGCACGGCGTCTACGCCCAGAACCTTCACCAGCTCCCCTGCATAGAGGACGTTGCCCTTGCTCTTGCTCATCTTGCCCTCTCCCATGAGGAGCCAGGGATGGCCGAAAATCTGCTTGGGCAGGGGCAAATCCAAGGCCATGAGGAAGATGGGCCAATAGAGGGTATGGAAGCGGATGATGTCCTTGCCGATAAGGTGCAAGTCCGCAGGCCAGTACTTTTTAAACTCCTCCGTGCTCTCCCCGCAGGGCTCGTAGCCGATGTTGGTGATGTAGTTGGTCAAAGCGTCCAGCCACACATAGACCACGTGCTTGGGGTCAAAGTCCACGGGAATGCCCCACTTGAAGGTGGAGCGGGACACGCACAGATCCTGCAGGCCGGGGAGGAGGAAGTTGTTCATCATCTCGTTCTTCCGGCTCTCGGGCTGGATGAAGTCGGGATGGGTGTTGATGTAGTCGATGAGGCGGGGGGCGTACTTGCTCATCTTGAAGAAG
>CAZPCH010000257.1:0-2672 GCA_964585055.1 uncultured Christensenella sp.
ACCAACGGGGCACTCAGCAGCGCAAGCACCGCAGGCGATGCAATCATCGGTGATCTTAAAAGCCATGTTCGCTACCTCCTCTACAACTTCATTCTCATTATAGCACAGACCCTGCAAAATGCAACGGGGCAATTTCATGGATTTTTAAGTCGTTTTTCTTCTACCTTTGCCGAAGCCCTTCCCTTCCTGTGAAAAAATGGCTATGGTAGGGGCAGGAGGAAGAAAGTATGCAGAATTATTCGTTTTCACAGGGATCTTCCCTAATTCCCCTGAAGCGGGACATGACAAGGAACCTTTTGCTCGTTCCCACAGAGCGCATTGTGCCCAACCCCCACCAGCCCCGCCGCATCTTTGAGGAGGACAAGCTCAAGGAGCTTATGGTGTCCATCGCCCAGGTGGGGCTCATTCAGCCCCTCACTGTCCGCCAGCAGGGGGACAGCTACCAGCTCATCAGCGGGGAGCGCCGCTTGCGGGCCTGCCTGCTGTTGGGCATGAAGGAGATTCCCTGCGTCATAGAGAACGTGGGGGAGGAGAGAAGCGCCCTTATGGCCTTGGTGGAGAACATCCAGCGGGCGGATTTAAACTACATGGAGGAGGCGGAAAGCTATCAGACCCTCCTCGTCCGTCAGGGACTCAGTCAGGAGACCCTCAGCCGCCGCCTGGGGAAGAGCCAGAGCTTTTTGTCCAACAAACTGCGGCTTTTAAAGCTGCCTCCTGCCGTGCGGGAAAAGTGCCTTGCGGCGGGACTTTCTGAGCGCCACGCCCGCTGTCTTTTGTCCTTGGAGGGGGAAAAGGCCCAGCTTTCGTGCCTGGAGCAGATTTTGGAGCATGGCTGGAGCGTGCGGGAGACGGAAAAGTACATTGAGGGGAAGAAGGAGGAAAGCCGTCCCAACTCCCTCCACATCCTTAGGCTCAATCGGGACACCCGCCTTTTTGTCAACGGCGTCAAGGCCTCCTTAAAGCAGTTGGAGGCCTGCGGCATGGCCTGCACCATGGAGGAAAAGCGGGAGGAAGAGGGGCTGACCTTGACCATCCGCATAAAAACCGCCTGAGGCACCTTTCTCCGTGCAAAAAAGTTGACGAATGGGCAAAAAGGGGCTATTATATAAGATTGAAAGACATCTGATTCCGCTTTGCCTCCAAGGCGGGCGGGCTTCAATAGAAGCAAAGAAGAAGGAGTAACTATGGCACAGACTTATGATCCAAAGGTAATCGAGCCCAAGTGGCAGCAGAAGTGGAACGACCAGCAGGCCTTCCGCACGGGGGAGGACTTTTCCAAGCCCAAGTTTTACGGATTGCTGGAGTTCCCCTACCCCTCCGGGCAGGGGCTTCATGTAGGCCATCCCCGTCCCTACACCGCCATGGACATCATCGCCCGTAAGCGGCGCATGGAGGGCTACAACGTCATGTTCCCCATCGGCTGGGATTCCTTTGGCTTGCCCACGGAGAACTACGCCATCAAGACGGGAATCCATCCCGCTCTGGTGACCAAAAAGAACATCGGCCGCTTCCGCAGTCAGCTTCAGCGGCTGGGATTTTCCTTTGATTACGATCGGGAAGTGGACACCACCGACCCCGCCTACTATAAGTGGACCCAGTGGATCTTCCTCAAGTTCTTTGAAAAGGGACTGGC
Source organism: uncultured Christensenella sp. (assembly GCA_964585055.1). Taxonomy (GTDB): domain Bacteria; phylum Bacillota; class Clostridia; order Christensenellales; family CAG-138; genus RUG472. The sequence continues at coordinate 1,634 of CAZPCH010000257.1, forward strand.
CTACAAGGCGGAGATCCCCATCAACTTCTGCACGAGCTGCAAGGTGGGTCTGGCCAACGAAGAGGTCATCGACGGCTGCTGCGAACGCTGCGGCGCCCCCGTCATCCAGAAGATCCGCTCCCAGTGGATGCTGAAGATCACCGCCTACGCCGACTCCCTCATTGACGGCCTCAACGATCTGGACTTTATCGATAGGGTCAAGACCCAGCAGAGAAACTGGATCGGCCGCAGCGAAGGCGCCCAGGCCACCTTTAAGCTTGCCGGTGTGGAGGACTCCGTGGAAATCTTCACCACCCGCCCCGACACCATGTTCGGCGTCACCTACATGGTCATCTCCCCCGAGCATCCTTTGATTGAAAAGCACAAGGACGCCATAAAGAACTACGCCGACGTGGCCGCCTATCGGCAGGCCGCCGCCCGCAAGAGCGACTTTGAGCGCAGTGAATTGAATAAGGACAAGACCGGCGTGCGTCTTGACGGCATCGAGGCGGTAAACCCCGTCAACGGCGTCCATATCCCCATGTTCGTTTCCGACTACGTTCTCATGAGCTACGGCACCGGGGCCATTATGGCCGTGCCCGGTCATGACGATCGGGACTGGGCCTTTGCAAAGAAATTCAACCTGCCCATCATCGAGGTGGTGGCCGGGGGCAACGTGGAAGAGGCCGCCTTTACGGACTGCCACAAGGGCAAGATGGTGAACTCCGGCTTCCTCAACGGTCTGGAAGTCAGCGAGGCCATTCCCGCCATGCTGAAGTTTTTGGAGGAGAAGGGCATCGGCAAACGCCGTGTAAACTTCAAGCTTCGTGACTGGGTCTTCACCCGCCAGCGGTACTGGGGCGAGCCCATCCCTCTGGTGCACTGCGACAAGTGCGGCTGGGTGCCCCTTCCCACGGAACAGCTTCCTCTGCTGCTGCCTGACGTAGCGGACTTCACCCCCGGGGACGACGGCTCCTCCGCCCTCATCCGCGCCACGGAGTGGATTCACACCATCTGCCCCCGCTGCGGCGGCCCTGCCGAGCGGGAGACGGACACCATG
>CAZPCH010000258.1:0-2669 GCA_964585055.1 uncultured Christensenella sp.
AAGTCCTTTAAGGTAGAGGTGCGCTTGTCCAGTCTTTCGGCAATGTCCCCGTACTGGACGATGGGTCCGGCAATGAGCTGGGGGAAGCAGCTTACATACAGCAGCAGCCGCCAGAAGTTCTTTTGCACGGGCACTTTTTTGCGGTACACATCCACGGTGTAGGTGAGGATCTGGAAGGTGTAGAAGCTGATGCCGATGGGCAGGGTGGGGGCGGTGAAGGGGATGCTGAGGCCCAAGAGGTTCCCGAGGCTCTCCAGCAGGAAGCCGAAGTATTTAAAGTAGACGAGGCCTATCAGAGAGATGACGGCGCCCACCGCAAGCCACAGCCGCTTCTGCCGCTTTTTGCGGCACTTGCCGATGGCCTTGGCGCAAAGGAAGTTTACCAGGGTGGAGAGCACCATGAGCCAAACCATGACCGGCTCCCCCCAAGCGTAAAAGACCAGGGAGAAGACCACCAGCACGCCGTTGCGCCAGCGCAAATTCCCGCTGACAAAGTAGAGAATCAGCAGCAGGGGCAGGAACAAAAGCAGGAATGTAAGTCCCGAAAAAACCAATCTGTTTTACCTTATTTCCTCAAATTTTTTCAGCATAAGTATAGCATTTTTCTCCTTATACGTCAATGGAGGGGGGAGTTGGGAGGAAGGGGGCGGCGGGTTCGCAAAAGCGAACCCTTCCCTATGGGTGAGCGGCACGCTCCCCCATAGGAAAGAGAAGGGCTTTGCCCTTCCGCCGCCCCCGCCCCCCACGCAGAGAAAAAGAACTCCCATCGGCGTGCATTTTCCCCCTTGCAATTTTTGGCGAAGGATAGTAAAATACTGCCCTATGGAAAAGAGAAGTGTTATTAAAAAGTTCGTAGGCGATAAGGCCTTCTACAAAATGGTGCTGGCGGTGGCCGTTCCCATTCTGGTGCAAAACGGCATCAGCCAGTTTGTAAACCTGCTGGACAATCTGATGGTAGGCGCCATCGGCACGGAGCAGATGAGCGGCGTGTCCATCTGCAACCAGCTTCTGTTCGTGTTCAATTTGTGCATCTTCGGCGGCCATGCCGGGGCGGGCATCTACGGCGCCCAGTATTACGGCAAAGGGGACAACGAGGGCGTGCGGCAGGTCTTCCGCTTTAAGCTGTGGACAAGCCTGCTGCTTACCGCCGTAGGTCTGGTGGTGCTGGGCTTTTTCAGAGAGCCCCTCATCTCCCTCTTTTTGCACGAAGGCAGCGAGCAGGGGGACTTGGCGGCTACCTTGGCATACGGCATGGACTATATGAAGGTGATGCTCTTCGGCCTCTTGCCCTTTGCCCTGTCTCAGACCTATTCCTCCACCCTTAGGGAAACCCAGCAGCCCATGCTGCCCATGAAGGCGGGCATTGCGGCGGTGCTGGTGAATCTGGTGGGCAACTATATCCTTATCTACGGCAAGTTCGGCGCCCCCGAGATGGGGGTCATGGGTGCGGCCGTTGCCACGGTCATCTCCCGATTTGTGGAGCTGGGTATCATCGTCATCGCCTGCCACAAGCAGGAGAAAAAGTACGCCTTCGCCAAGGGACTCTATAAGACCCTGCTGGTGCCGGGGGCCTTGGCCTTGGCCCTGTTCCGCAAGGGACTGCCCCTGATGATCAACGAAGCCCTGTGGTCCGGAGGGCAGACCTTCATGACCCAGCTTTATTCCCGCCGAGGACTGGCGGTGGTGGCGGCGCTGAACATCTCCGGCACCGTCAGCAACCTGTTCTTCATAGCTTTCTTGGCCATGGGCAACGCCACGGGCATTGTGGTAGGCAACCTGCTGGGGGCGGGAAAGCTGGCGGAGGCCAAGGAGACCAACACCCGCATGACGGCTTTCTCCGTCTTCTGCTGTGTGGTGCTGGGGGTGCTCTTGCTGGCTACGGCGGGCCTTTTCCCCATGCTCTACAACACCACGGAGGAGGTGCGCACTCTGGCCGCTTTCTTCCTGCAGATTGTGGCCGTCTGCATGCCCATGTTTGCCTATACCAACAACAACTACTTCACCCTGCGCTCGGGGGGCTTGGTGAAGATGACCATCCTCTTTGACTGCGGCTATGTGTGGCTGCTGTGCATCCCCGTGACTTACCTGCTCACCGTCCATTCTTCTTTGGATATTGTGCCGGTGTATGCCGTTGTGCAGGGAATGGAGATTATAAAGGTGATGCTGGGGTACTACTTTGTCAAGCAGGGACGCTGGCTTAGAACCCTGGTCGAGGCATAAGAGACTGTTTAAGCGGTGAAAGGCTCCCTTTGGGGAGCCTTTTTTGATGATATGGGGCGGGGGTTGGGTTCGCTTTGCGAACCCTTGCGCCCGGGGGCAACGCCCCCGCCCGCAAGCGAAGGGCGAAGCCCTTCCAACCCCCGCCCCGCAGAGTTCACATTTCCCCTATTGCCTTTTTAAAAGGAAAGTGCTAAAATCAAACGGTTCAAAATTGAACGAATAGTAAGGGACGTTCCCTAACTCGGGGCGTTCCCCTTTATGCAAGCAATACCATTAACTTAAGAACCAAAGCGCCCAAGAGACTTTATCTCTCCCTCAGTCATCTCTCATTGCATTCGAGCTGACAGCTCCCTCCTCAGAGGGAGCCGAGAACATATAAAGACTTCTGCGCTTAACTTAGCTTTATACACTGTAAGCCTCTTTTTAAACTCTTGCCTCCCTCTGAGGAG
>CAZPCH010000259.1:0-2664 GCA_964585055.1 uncultured Christensenella sp.
CGGATGGGTTGAGGAAGGGACGCTTTGCGTCCCTTTTATTTGCTTATCCCTCCCCACGGGTCTTTTTCCACGCAAAAAGGGAAGGGCGAACCCTTCCCTGCGCTTTAAAAAGGAACGTTACTTTAGTTTTCCGTCAGCAATGCTTCCCACTGCCCTTGAGACAGGGGCACGGTCAAACTTAAGGAGTAGCTGTAGGTGCCGTCCTGCCAAAGAGCCAGGGTGCACCCTTCCTCCGTGCCCTTCAGGGTCATATTTTCCCCGAGAGTCAAGACCACAGGATACTCATTATAATCTCCCGAATTATCCTCCTGCCCCAAACTCTGGCGGAAGAGGGCCTTCTCTCCCTCTGCGCCGGTGCAGGCAATCTGGGCGGTGTGCCCCCACAGGGAGGTGTACACCGTCTCTTCAGGTTCAAAGGGCAAGGCAGGGAGGGTTACGGGAAAGTTCACTGCCTGAGACAGGGCCTCCAAGCTGTCCACCGTCACCATGCCGTTGACCATCTGCACAGGGGGCTGTGCCTGCTGATCCTGCTGAGAAAGGAGGGTGGGCAGCACCATAGCCAAGGCCAGCACCGCCACCAAACAGGCGGCCATGGGCCAGTACCGCTTCAGGGGGATAATGGGCGCCTTGGGTGCGGCCTCTTCTTTACAGGCGGCCAGAGCCTTGTCCAGCACCCGCTGTTCCATCTCAGGGGTTACCTGCAGATGCTCCATAAGCTGTTGGTATTTATTGCTCAAAATCGTAGGCCTCCTTGAGAATGTCCCGAAGTTTGTTGCGTCCCCGAACCAGATCGCTGCGGACAGTGGCTTCGTTTCTCCCCAAAATGCGGGCAATTTGGGCGGTTTGGTATCCCTCTGCATAATAGAGGTGGATGACCTCCCTGTACTTTTCCGGCAGGGACTTTACTGCCTCCCACACGAAGGACAGATCCTCCCGCTCCTCCCCCACCAGCTCGTCGTTGAGCTCGTCGGTGTTCCGATAGCGATTATAGCGCAGGCGGTTTCTGCTCAGATTCCCTGCCACCCGCAAAAGCCACGCCTTTTCATGGGCGTCGGTCTCAAAAGCGGGCGCCGTTTTCAAAAACTGAATGAGGGTGTCCTGAAGCACATCCTCCGCATCGCTGAGGGAATGCAAATAGGAGTAAGCGTAGCGGAGAATGGCATTGCCGTGTACGCTCATAATCCGCTGGGCCCGTCGGGCGGTTTCCTCCTCTATGGCCGTTTCAGGCTTCGCCGTTCGAAAATGCAGCAGTGCCTTAAGAATGCGGCCTTGGGGAAAGAGAGGTAAAGGGTATGGGAAAGAGGGATTGAGTACCAAGGGATCTCCTTTCCGGCCTTATAGGCGGGGTTTTGGCGCCCCGCCTTGCCTTTGCTTGTGTGCCGAAAAGGTTGCCCTTTCCTTAGTGAATGGCGGCTGCGGCGGCGGTAAGAACCTCCATGTCCAGCCCTTTCTCGGCAAATACACTGTAAGTATACTCGCCTTCCGTCCAAATGGCAAGCTGGATCTTTTCGCCGTCGCCCTTGAAGGTGACCTGCCGTCCGTTCACATCCTGCACTTCTTCGGCGGTGAAGAGGGTGTTGACCCCGCTGATGTCGGCGGCGCCTACGGCCTTGCGGATGCGGGCTACCTCCACATCGTTTTCAAAGTAGATGACCTCCAGCAGAACTCCGTCCATAACCCGGTAGACGACCTTGTTGGAAGCGGCGATGGCTTCGGGAAGCTCGGTGTCAAAGCCCACAGCGGCGGCAGCTTCAGCGGCGGTCTCATACTCGGCAAAGGGGTTAGGAAGGTTGGCCATGGGTTCGTCGGCGGGGTTCATGGAAGATACCAGAGCCTGCACATCCTCTTTGGCCATGGCTTCGGAAGCAGTGAGGGCGTAAGCGTAGGTGCCGTCGGTCCAAAGGGCGTTGGAGATGCTGTCCCCGTTGCCCTTGCAGGTGATGGTCAGGTTGTTTACTTCCAGAGTGGTGACGCTGGCGTACTCGTTGTAGTCGCCGCTGATGTCCTCGGTGCCAAGTGCCATGCGGATGCGGGCTACCTCGGTGCCCTGAAGGGTGTAGACAATCTCAAGAAGCTGATCCTGAGCGGATACCCGGTAGAGGACGGCGTCGGAGTTGAAAAGAGAGGCGGGAGCGGTGAAGCTAAAGCCCGCAGCGGCGGCGGCCTCAGCGGCGGTCTCATACTCGGTAAAGGTGTTGGGCAGGTTGGCAATGGGCTCGTCGGCGGGGTTGCCGTTCTTGTCTTCGACGGCGCAGGCGGCGAAGGTGAGAAGCATCAGGAGGCTGAGAAGGAGGGAGATAATCTTTTTCATGGTGGTAAGTTCCTTTCCTTAAGTTCTTTTTTGTGGGGCTTATTTTTGCCCTTCTGCCCTATATACACATGGGGGAAGGGAAATGTTGCAAAGAAACAAAAAGTTTTTTAAAAATATTTTCGGCGGAGAAAATTGACCGCTCAGGCAGATCTTTCTGCTTCCCCTTGAAGAGCAATGTCATTAACTTAAGAACCAAAGTGTCCAAGAGGCTTTTTCTCTCCCTCAGTCAGGCTCCACTGCGTGTCACCTGACAGCTCCCTCCTCAGAGGGAGCCAAGCGAAAGAACGCAGTTTTCACAGTATTTAGCTTTTAACTTTGTAAAAGGCTTAAAAGCTCTTGCCCCCATCTGAGGA
>CAZPCH010000260.1:0-2661 GCA_964585055.1 uncultured Christensenella sp.
TTTTTGGGCGTACCCTTATCCGCCTTCTTGGGCTTATTTTTCTCGGCGTCCTTCTTATCGGACTTTTTCCCGGTATCTTTTTTGCCCGTGCTCTTTTTGGCGCCGCTTTCCTTTTTATCCTTTTTTTCGTCGGTATCCTTTTTTGCCGTGCCCTCAGCCGAGGGCTTTTGGGCTGTGCCCTTCTTTTTTCCTGTGCCCGCCACTGTATGTACCGCCCTTTCCGCCTTGAATTCTCATGTTTCTGTGCCTATTGTACCATCCTCTCCCTCTGTTTTTCAACCGTTTTCCCGCAAAAAACAAAGACGCCGAAAGCCTGTGCCTTCGGCGTGAAAAAGTCTTCCCGTGAAACGGTTTAGCTCCCCATCTTCAGCATGCGGGAGAATTTGGCGATGACAATCAAAGCTACCAGCACCAAAATGGCGGCGATGGCAATGAGCAAAGACACCCACCACTGGGACAGGGTCTGCTGTTCCTTTTGCTCCTGCTCCTGCTTCTCCTTCTCCTCGTCGGTGATGGGCTTGGGCTCCTCGATGGTGATGTCCAGATTCTGGGTCAGCACGAAATACTCCCCTTCCTCATCCTGATAGACCAGCTCCAGCATGCCGTAGCTTTCCCCGTACCGCTGTCCCCCTGAGAGGGTGGTGGCGAAGATGGACATCTCCTTCTCCGCACTGCCCTGGGCTTCTATGGTGCCAAGATAGGCAGAGGCGCACACCAGCCCGTCCACGCTCAAAGTGGCCTGCACCTTGTAGGCAGGGGCCTGAGAGGGGTTGTATACATAGAGCAGTTCCGTAAAGGACTCCCCGCTGACGATGGTTTCGGGCAGCTTCATCTGATCCATGCCCAGCACTACGGGCTGTTTTACCTCCACCCGAAACTGCCAGACATCGTTGTAGCTGCCGCCGTATTTGTCCTCATAGGCCGCCTGCACGGTCACATAGTGAGGGCCGGCCATGGTGCGGGGGTTCACCTCAAAGGTAAAGCGCCCCTCTACCGTCTCCTCCATGGCAAGATCCTTTAAAAACACGCCGTTTAAATCGGAGGTGATCTCCACCCCGCTGTCCTGAGACTGGGCGGTCAAATGCAAGTTGGCGGCATCCCGATTGCCCACGTTCTGCAGTGTCACGGTGAGAAGCACCTCCCCCTCTTCCTCCACGGTCTCGGGGGTCACGGTGCTTGCCGTCAGCTGCAAAACGGGCTTTTTCACCGCCGATTGTCCCCCGCCGCCGCCGGAAGATTCCCGCTTGACGGTGCCGTCGGCGATAATGACCTGCAGGGTGAAGGTCTGCATTTGGGCTTCCCCGTTTATGTCCGTATACTGGACGTCAAAGGTTACGGGGTAGGTGCCGTTGTAGCGGTTGGGGTTCAAATTCAGGGCAAGGCGCACCAGAAATACCTCTCGGCGTACGGTGCCGCCTCCCTTGTCTGCGGCGGACTCCGTGGTCTTATAGATATCGAACTGGTAGTTGCCGTACACAAAGGGGCCGTCGGTGGAGATCTCCGGAATCACCCGAATGACGTTCCCCTGAGTCTCGCCCAGCAAGGGCAGGACGATGACGGCCTGTCCCCCTTCAATCTTGGGCAGATAGCCGTCGGCATAGCTCATGTCCATGCCGCTGTAGATATACCCCGTGTCAATCTCCAAGGGCCTTCCTGCCGCCGGGGTGGGCTCCTCCGTAGGCTCCGTGGAGGGGACGTCCGTGGGCTCAGGCTCCTGCGAGGGCTTGGGGGTCTCCTCAGGGGTCTCCGCAGGCTGAACCGTGTCCTCGGGGGCCTCCGTAGGCGCCGCCGTAGAGGACGGGGTAGGCTCCCCGGAGGGAATCTCCTCCCCCAGCGCCGTCAAGGGCAGCAGGCAAAGGAGCATCAGGGCCGTTAAAAACAGGCAAAGGGTGCGTTTCATAGTCTCTCCTCCCGTATCATGGTCATGACCCCGGCGTCCATCTCGCAGACGGTGTCGCACAGGGTGTCTATATCCGCAATGTTGTGGCTGGCCAGCAAAATGGTGCGGCCGTCCGTAGCAAGGCTCCTGAACAGAGCCCGCATCTCCGCCACGCCGTTTTTATCCAAGCCGTTCATAGGCTCATCCAGAATCAGCAGACTGGGCTCCTCCATAATGGCCTGGGCAATGCCCAGCCGCTGGCGCATGCCCAGGGAATACTTGCCCACGGGCTTGGTGCTTCTGGGATCCAGCCCCACACGGCGGATGGCGTTGGCCGCTTCCTTCAAGCCGATCTTCTTTTTCAGGGACGCCAGAATCTCCAGATTCCGTATGCCCGAAAGCTGAGGCAAAAAGCCCGGGGTCTCGATAATCAGCCCCAAATCCTCCGGGAAGTCCGCATCCCGCCCAATCTGCTTCCCCTGAACGATGACTTTCCCCGTGGTGGGCTGCAGAAAGCCGCAGATGAGCTTGAACATAACGGTCTTTCCCGAGCCGTTGTTGCCCACGATGCCGTGAATCTTCCCGGCCTCAAAGTTTCGGTTCACCTCCTTGAGGACCACGTCCTGTCCGAAGGTCTTCCCCAAATCATACAGTTCTATGGCGTTGGTCATGTTTTCTATCCTTTCTTTGACATTTTCCTTAATACCCTGCGGTGGTGTTGATGACGCTGCCGTCGATGGCGTTGAGGACGCACAGGGGTCTGTAGTCCCCGCCCAGCACCT
>CAZPCH010000261.1:0-2661 GCA_964585055.1 uncultured Christensenella sp.
ACTGTCCGATGACGCCTAAGGTCACCCCGGTGTAGTAATGGAGCAGGATGGTCCTATAGTCCGCTCCATCCAAAGCCATGCCGTTGGCGCCGCTTTGGCTCATGCCCACCCCGTGGCCAAAGCCTTTGGTGTGAAAGATGACCTGCGAATCCGTAATCTCCAGAGTGAACAGGGCGCTGTCCAAAGAGAATATCTTTCTTGCTTGTTTGCCCGTAATCTCCACGTCCCCCAACTGCATTCTCTCCACCCGCCCGCTGGGGTAGTTGGAAAGGACTTTGACCTGCTCCGAAAGGGACTCTACGGTCAAATCCGCATCGGGCTTTGCCCCGTTGGCGGCGGAAACGAACTCCTCCAAGGAATAGGTCTTCTCCCCCGTCAGGCGGCTGCCCACCTCGTGGGGGCTCTCCACACTGCGCAAATAGGGAATCTCGTTAGAATACACGTTCTCGCTGTTCTCCGTGTACCCTCCCGAGGAGGCGTGGTACATGGCGTCAATGGGCTTGTTGTTGTACAAAAGCACTTCCCCCGCCGTGTCCATAAGGGCTTTTTCCATGCAGGAGCGGTAGTAGGCGTACTCGTCGCCCCAGCGCTCCCGAAGCTGTGATTCCGTGCGGTAGGCCTGACAGCAGGAGGAACTGATGCAGATGTCCGCATTGGGATTGGTATTGCACCCGCCGTGGGAAATGGAATATAAAGAATAGGTTCTTGCCGCCACTGCCTGGGCTTTAATGGCCTCCATAGAGTAGGAAGCGGGGACTTCCGCCGACACTACGCCCAAAAGATACTCCTCCAGGAGCATGTCCTTTAGCTCTCCCGTGTCCTCAAACCAGACCTTAATCCAGGTAGAGTGGACGGCCTCATAGTCCACCACCACGGGAATAGGAGAACGGGTAGGCGCCGGCGCAACCGTAGGCACAGGGGTGCCTTGTGCCTCTGTGCGCAGGGCTCTATTGGAACAGGCTTTGCCGATGCCCATAATCAGCAGAACGGTGGCCGCAATCAGCAGCGCCAAAGGGGCGGCAATGCCCCAGTTTATGACCACATAACGGCTCTTCTTCTTTCTTCTTCTCTTCTTAGCCAAGGTGCATACTCCCATCAGGTTCTTTCCTGTCCCCTATTATAGAGCCTTCCGCCCTTTTGAGAAAGGGATAAATCAATAAGAAAACGTAAACATTTTTCCTGCGGCGCATACGGAGGAAGGGTTTACAAAATCTCCATAATATATTTCCAAAAAAACGGTTGCCCCCGCCCCCCATTTTTTGCTATACTTTTTGTGGGAGGTAAGTGCTATTGAAACAATTGACCGACACCGTTAAAGAATCCGTAAGTTCCGTTTTACCCATATCTGCCATCGTACTGCTGCTTAGCATAAGCATTTCTCCCATGCAAAGCGGCGTGCTGGTGCTGTTTCTCTTCGGCACCATTCTGCTGATTTTCGGCATGGCCCTGTTCAACATCGGCTCCAATATGTCCATGCACCCCTTGGGCGTCGGCATCGGCGTACAGCTTCATAAGGCCAAAAAGCTGGCCTTTCCTATGCTGGCCTGTTTTGTGCTGGGGGTCATCATCACCATTGCAGAGCCCGATTTGCAGGTGCTGGCACAGCAGATTCCCTCCGTGCCCAATCTCATTTTGATTTTGTCCGTAGCCGTCGGCGTAGGCGTGTTTCTGGTAGTGGCCATGATTCGTGCCAGAAAGCGTCTGCCCTTGAATAAGCTCCTGCTGGGCTTCTATGGGTTGCTCTTTGTGGTCGCTCTCTTTGCTCCCGAAGATTTTATCCCCGCGGCCTTTGACTCCGGAGGCGTCACCACCGGCCCCATTACCGTTCCCTTCATTATGGCTCTGGGCGCAGGTTTAGCTACCACGGAGAGCCAGAAAAATGAGGAAGGCTCCTTCGGTTTGGTGGCGCTGTGCAGTATCGGCCCCATTCTTTCCGTACTGATTCTCAGCCTCTTTTATAAGCCCGATGCCTCCGCCAGCCAGATTGTGGTCGGTGAAATCTTCACCACCATGGACGCTTTCAAACTGCTGGTAAAAGCCCTTCCCGAGTACGCCAAGGAGGTTATGGTGGCCTTCGGCCCCATTGTGGGCGTATTCCTGCTCTTTGAAATCCTGTTCCGCCGTTTCCACCGCCACGAGGTCTTCCGTATCTCCGTGGGCATGGCGTACACCTACGTGGGGCTGGTCCTCTTTCTCACCGGTGCCAACGCCGGTTTCATGCCTGCCGGTAAACTCCTTGGAGCAGGCATTGCCGAAAGCGGCATGGCTTGGGCACTGATCCCCGTTGGCCTAATCATGGGCTGGTTTGTGGTCTCCGCCGAGCCCGCCGTTCATGTGCTGAACCGGCAGGTGGAGGAGATCACCGCCGGCGCCATCCCCGCCAGCGCCATGAACACCGCCCTGTCCCTGGGCGTGGCGGCCTCTCTGGGACTGGCCATGATCCGGGTGCTGACGGGCATCTCCATCATGTGGTTCCTGATCCCCGGCTATGTGCTGAGTCTGGCCCTCACCTTCGTGGTGCCCAAGATCTTCACCGGTATCGCCTTCGACTCCGGCGGCGTGGCCTCCGGCCCGATGACGGCCACCTTCATGCTGCCCTTTGCCATGGGTGCGTGCACCGCTGTGGGCGGCAACGTGATCACCGACGCCTTCGGCGTGGTG
>CAZPCH010000262.1:0-2660 GCA_964585055.1 uncultured Christensenella sp.
ATGGTGGTGGCGATGATCCAGCCCTCATAGGCAAAGGCCGTAGCCACCACGGCGGCAAAGAAGGGGGAGGACGACCCGGCGCCGGTGACGGCGGGAGTTTGCATGTTCTCGCCCAGCTGTCCGCTGGTCAGCCCTACAATAAGCCCCACCACGGCCATGAGAATCAAAGGAATCAGCTTAATGACGGTGGTGGATACCTGGAATTTCCCCGCCAGCTTGGGGGCCAGGGCGTTGAGGGCATAGGCGGCGATGAGATAGAAGGCGCCGATGACCATGCACTCCGCAGAGGTCAAAGACAGCCCGAACAGCGCCACGGTGTACCGGGCGGACACCCACGCCAGCACGGAAGTCATGGCAGGGTAGTAGATGCAGGTGGCAAAGTGGGCTACAAAGTAGGCGTATACCCGCCCGCAGGTAGCTTCCGCATAATCCACCAGCCCGTTGACCTTTTCATACCGTCCGGCCATGGTGGAAAAGGCCAGTGCGCACACAATCATGACCAGAGCGCCCACCACCCAGGCCAGCACGCCCATGGGCATGTTGCCTTCGGTCTTTTGCAGAATGGCCTCGGCCTTGTAAAAAATGCCGCTGCCGATGACAATCCCCACCACCATGGCGATGGCTGTCCATAGATTGTACTTTTTCTCCAGCTTGTTGCTCATGACACTTCTCCCATTTTTCTTTTTTGTATATTTTTTAGTATACACGAATCCAAAAAACCCGTCAATACATCCCCCTGTACTTTATGCCCCTTCTCCCCGCCCCATGCCCCCGCCCTTGGGCTCTTAAAAAAGGGCAGGAACCTGCTTGACAAATGATATTATGCGTAGTATAGTATTGTGCAAAGGAGGGTGTGACATGGATGCACAAATGAAGCGGGGTCTGCTGGACGTGTGCGTGCTGGCGGCCATTAAGGGGGAGGACTCCTACGGGTACAAGATTGTCAAGGACTTAAAGCCCCACGTGGAGCTGTCCGAATCCACCCTGTACCCCATTCTCCGACGGCTGGAAAACGGCAGTCTTTTGACGGTGCGCAGTGCGGAGCACAACGGCCGTCTGCGCAAGTACTACCACATTACGGAGCAGGGCTTGCAGCGGCTGGAAGAATTTCGGCAGGAGTGGGAGGAAATTATGAGCATGTACAATTTTATTGCCAAGGAGATGCAGTATGACGAAGCAAGAGTTCATTTCTGAGTTAAAGCGCAGGCTGTCCGGCCTTTCTAAGGAGGATTTAGACAAGGCGGCGGAGTATTACGGCGAAGCCATAGACGATTGCATGGAGGAGGGGCTTTCCGAGGAGGAAGCGGTTGCGGCCGTGGGCCCCTTGGAGGAGGCTGTCCGCACCATTTTGGAGGAGATTCCCCAGGCATCCAGTCCTCGTATAAGCGGAAAGCCCATGTCCGACTTTGCCTGGTTCAGGCAGAGCGGCAAAAAGGCGTCCGCCCATGACAGCACCTATGAGGCCTCGGAGCCTTTTACGGGGCTTAAAGTGTCCGCCGGCCCCTGCGACGTGCGCCTGTTCCCCGCAAAGGATCAAAAGGTGCGCATTGTCCATCGTCAGGATCTGGAGGGGGCTCGGTGCCGTGTGGCCGTGGAAAAGGGGATTTTGTGCATAGAGCGGCAGAGCCCCATAAAGCTCCCCGCCGTCGTACGGCACACTCCCGCTCTGGAGATTTACCTGCCCCAAACCCGTTACGATTCTTTGGAGGTGCACACTTTTTCGGGAGATGTGCATTTGCCCTCGGACTTTACCTTCGGCACTCTGAGCGTAATTACGGCCAGCGGGGACGTAAGTGTCTTTTCCGGCGTAGAGGGGGACGCCGCTTTGGAGACTGCCAGCGGAGATATGGAAATAAAAAAACTGCAGGTGCAGGGGTCTTTCCAGTTGAAGGCCGCCAGCGGAGACATAGAGGCCAAAAACCTGCAGGTGCAGGGGACTTTCCGCACGGAGACCTCCAGCGGGGATATCCGTTTTGAGACCGTGGATGCGGGGGAAGGGCTGTTTTGCAAGAGCGGCAGCGGGGACGTGACCCTGATAAAGCTGCGCACCATGGATTTGACCGCCTCCGCCTCCAGCGGGGACGTGCGCTTGGACACCGTTTCCGTAAAGGGAAAGCTGGCTTTGAGCACTGCCAGCGGGAATATGGATTTGGAAACCTGCTTGGCGGGGAGCATGAAGCTCCACACGGCCAGCGGGGATATGGAGCTGGAGGACTGCGACGCAGAAAGCCTTCACCTGGACACGGTCAGCGGGGACATTGAGGGACGGTTGCGGACGGGGAAGGACTTTTCCGCCGCATCGGCCAGCGGCAGCATCCGCATTCCCGCTTCCACCGGGGGCGGCAAGTGCATCCTGAACACCCTCAGCGGGGATATCCGCATGACGGTGGGATAAGCGGTTTTGAGAGGATGACTTAATGGCGGGAGTAACTGGTTAAGTTTCCCGCCATATGCTTTTTGAGCGGTATAAGTCAATCCCTCAGGCTTGTTCCTTCCGCTTTCGCTTCAGTCACAATCCAGCTCCCTTTTCACAAGGGAGCCGAAATAATGCTGAAGCGGCTTGCCTTGCTAAAAGCTGAGTACCTCGCAAGCCCCTTTACCCCGCATGGCTCCCCTTATTGTGCAATGTCATTAACTTAAGAACCAAAGTGTATAAGAGA
>CAZPCH010000263.1:0-2657 GCA_964585055.1 uncultured Christensenella sp.
TGACGGGCTGACAGAAGCGGCGGCTTATGCTGGGGCTGGGCACCGTGGTATTGGTGCTGGGGCTTTTAAGCGGGGGCATGGCTTTGTATGCCCGCACCCATCCCATGGAGTGGCTCCAGAAGGGGCTGGAGTGGGCGTACAAAACGCCCAAGCCTCAGCGGCAGGTGATTGCGGAGGGGACGGAGCTGTATGAGAAAATTGCGGACTCTCTAAACGGATATGCCCAAAATGAGAACGGCCGCTATGAAGTGGACAAGGCGTGGGTAAATAAAATGGGGCTTTACAGCAACAATGCCCCCTGCTTTTACCTAAAGGAGACGCTGGGGAAAAGGGTGCTGGAAGTGACCTTGGAGGCGGAAATAAACTGGGAGGAGGCACGGAGTACTTTTTACGGCGATGTCTATGAGCGGGGGAAATACCGTAAGTTCTTTGCCGTGGATACCTATTATTTTCACTACGCAGAGTGGGAAGGCGGAACCGTTTATTGGGAAACGGACGCCTATACGGGATATGTGCGGAGCCTTTGGCTGGAGGCTCGGGACAGGGAGCCGGCGCTGAAGTTTTTGACCAAAACCTTTCCCTGCTTTGTGCCCGAGACCTATTTTACGGAAGAGGAGGCAGAAGCCCTGCTGGATATGCTTTCCCAAGAGGATGGCGCTTACTCCCTTTCCCGGCACGGCCGCTTTTATCTGTACGGAAGCTATTCTGAAAACGGCGGCTGGTCTATACACATATATCCTCAGGACGGACTGCAGACGATTTACGGGTATTGAGGAAAAAGGAGGACGGCAGTGGCACAAGCATTGGCACCGGGACAGGTGCTGGCAGGCAGATATGAGATAGAGAAGACCCTGGGGCAAGGGGGCTTTGGCATTACCTACGCCGCCATGGACAAAAAACTCTTGGGGCGGGTGGCCGTAAAGGAGTATTTCCCCGCCTCTTTGGCCGTGCGCCAAGGGGAGAGGGTAAAAGCCCATGGGGCGGACTTGGAGGCTCGCTTTGAAAAGGGGCGGCGGCGGTTTATGGAGGAAGCCAAAACCCTGGCGGGGCTGTCCCAGACGGCGGGAATCGTCCGTGTGCTGGGGTGCTTTGAGGAGAGGGGCACGGCCTACATGGTCATGGAGTATGTCCAGGGGCGCTCTTTGCGGTGCTGGCTGGAGGAACAGGAGACCCTGCCCGCCTTTTATGAGGCGGCAAAGCTGTTGGAGCCCGTGTGCCGTGCCTTGGAGCAGGTGCACAAAAAGGGGCTCATCCACAGGGACATTTGCCCCGATAACCTGATCATGCGGGACAACGGCACCTTGACCCTCATTGACTTCGGGGCGGCTCGTGCCTACTATCGGCAGGAGGAGGAGGTTTTGACCCGAACGGTGCTGGTGCATCAGGGGTATGCGCCTCCCGAGCAGTATGAAAGCAAGGGAAAGCAGGGACCGTGGACGGACGTATACGGCTTGGCTGCTACCCTTTACGAAATGGTAACGGGCGCCATGCCCCCTTCTGCCCCTCAGCGGCTGGGCGGGGAGAAGCTGTATCCCCCCTCTGCCTATGGAGCGGACATTACGGCGGAGCAGGAGGAAGCCCTCTTGCGGGGGCTGAAGCTGGAGGTGCGGGAGCGGTTTGCTTCCGTAAAGGCCTTTGAGGGTGCTCTGTTGCCTGCAAAAGAAAATGAGAGCGACCGGAAAAAGGGGCGTCCGCTTCTTTGGGTGCTTGCAGGGGGAGCGATGCTTGGGCTTGGACTTATACTGCTGTGCCTGTTTGCGGGAAAAAAGGAGAAGCCCCTTATTCTGGCGGGGAACTATGTGCGGGGCTCTCAGGAGTACGAAGCGTTTTTGGACTTTGTTAAGGCCAATGCCGTAGAGGTGCAGGAGAGGGAAGAAGGGGTAATGTATGTGCTGGAGGAGGAGGCCATACGCACCTGGGGCGCACCCGCCAACCGATACGCCATGCCCTTTGGCCGGGAAGAAGCGGGGCAACTGCTGGAAAAGATGGGGCTGACGGAGGACACGGAAGGCGGCTGGGACATCTTCTGGGTGTGGGATAAGGGCTACGGCGCCATTTCCACCCGCTTTGACAGAGTGCAGGTATATAAAGGAGAGGACGGACTGCAGGTGCTGGTGTGTGCGGACATCATTTCGGGGCAGGTGAACTTGATAGAGCTGTCTGACGGCACACGGGAGGCAAAGACGGCCATGGCTGCGGCGGCGGAGCTGTGCGCAGGACTGGAGGGAGCGTGGCTTTCCTCGGAGGAAGCGCTGGCGGAATTGGAGGAGGCCATGGAAACGTACTTCTCCATGGAAGGGGGATATGCGGGACTGACACTGGAGGACTTTGAAATGTGGATTACCGAGGGGGAAACAGGCACAAAGATTACTCTGGGCCGCTACGGCTCCCGCTCTATTTTTGCAAGCGACAGCTATTGGCCGGACGGGCAGTAGAATGCATACCTGTAGAAGCAGGGCAAAAAGCCTTGGGGACGGTTTTTTCCGTCCCTTTTTTCTGTTTTTCGGCAAAAGACCGGGGGCGGCGGGCTGCCGCAGGCAGCCCTTTGGGGCGAAGCCCCAAAGAGAACGGCTCCGCCGTTCCGCCGCCCCCCAAGCCCCGGTTCCCGAAAAACGCGGCGGGGGACGGCCCCCCCTATGCCCCCCCGGTCCAAAGCC
>CAZPCH010000264.1:0-1974 GCA_964585055.1 uncultured Christensenella sp.
GTCATTCACGACAAAGGCCGCACTTTCGAAATCATCCAAAAAACCTTTGAAGACCTTGGATATCGGGTTTTCTCCAAGGTTCTCAACAGCAAGGACTTTGGCGTTCCGCAGAACAGGGAACGCATTTATATCGTAGCCTTTCGGAACGACATTGCTCCGACGAAGTTTCTCTTTCCCGAGGGTACGGACAACAGCAAGCGCATTCGGGACATTATTGAAGAAAAACCCGTTCCCACCAAGTATTACCTGAGCAGTGTATATGTGGAAACTCTGAAGCGGCATAAAGCGCGGCACGAGGCAAAGGGCAACGGCTTCGGGTACGAAATTCGGCCGTGGGACGGAATCGCCGGCGCCATTGTATGCGGTGGCATGGGACGGGAGCGAAACCTGCTCATTGACCTGCGGCAAACTAACCTTGTCCCCACCACCCACATCAAGGGAGAAATCAACACGGAAGGCATCCGCAAGATGACTCCCCGGGAATGGGCTCGCCTACAAGGCTTTCCCGACAACTACAAGTTACCGCTGGCAGATGTACACCTGTACAAGCAGTTGGGCAACAGCGTTACCGTCAATGTAATTGAAGCCATTGCTTCAAAAATCAAAAGAGAACTGGAGCGTTAAAGGAGAACGAGGATGAAGCTGACGGGGAATAAGGGCGAGTGGAGCGAGTTTTATGCTTTTGTAAAGCTCCTGTCTGTGGGGAAACTGTACGCCGCAGACGAAAAGGTCAACCGAATCCCCAACATGTACTTTCCCATTTTAAAAATACTCCGAACGGAGGAACCCGACTGCGGCAAGGAATATGTAATTCACTCAAAAGACGGTGCCGTGGAGGTGCATTGCCACGGAGAAGTGATGAAAACCCTTCCCCGCTCCGCTTTAATCGGAACCGCAAGATACTTATATGACAGCATCGCAAAGGGCGGCAGCAGGGCTTTTGCAATTGACGGAGCAGAGACTATTATGCAGGATTTGGCTTGCTCTAAAATTTCCGCACCTTCCACCGATAAAACGGACATTACCATGCAGCTTCATGACATGCATACAGGCTACGATGCCGTCTGCGGGTTCAGCATAAAGTCCGAAATGGGAAGTCCACCCACCTTGCTGAATGCCTCCGGAGCAACGAATTTTGTCTATGAAGCGGTGGGGTTAACCCAAGAGCAGGCCGACATTATCAATAGCATCCATACCGACACGAAAATCATTGACCGCATGCACTGCATTTCCTCTTGGGGAACACTTCGTTTTGAGCGTGTGAAAAATGATAATTTTGCCGGGAATTTGATGCTGATTGACTCCTACATGGACACGATTCTCTCCGAAATGCTTTTGGATTACTACTGCAATTATGCTCAGGACTGCAAAACCTTGGTGGCTCGGCTGGAGAGTAAAAACCCGCTGGGCTATCCCCGCAAGGGCGTATATGCGTACAAGTTTAAAAAATTCTTATGCGCCATCGCCTTGGGCATGATGCCGTCCAAGGTTTGGAACGGTCGTGACGAAGCCAACGGCGGATACGTCATCGTAAAGGATGACGGCGATGTGCTGGCCTATCATCTTTATAACCGAGACGCCTTTGAAACGTATTTGCTGAACAACACAAAGTTTGAGCGGGGCTCTACAACCAAGCACGGCTTTGCCTCCGTCTATAAGGGGGAGGACGGGAAAATGTACATGAATTTGAATCTGCAAATCAGATTTATCTGATGTCTCCTTGCCCCCTCGGTCATAAAAATCCATTGCCATGGGAGGGGGATTCGGATATAATGGAAGGGATTTCATGCATCCCTGAAGGGAAGAGAGGAGTATCGCCCTTGTCAGCCGATTTACCCTTTGATTTATCCGGGTTCAACACCCTTTCCTGCATATTCAGGCTTCTGCTTTCGGCCCTGCTGGGGGGCGCCATCGGCGGGGAGCGGGAGCGCAACGGCCGAGCCGCAGGTCTGCGCACTCACATCATGGTGTGCC
>CAZPCH010000264.1:1984-2653 GCA_964585055.1 uncultured Christensenella sp.
CTGTATGTATCCTACGAACTGGGCTTTTCAACCGATCCTTTGCGGGCGGGTGCTCAGGTCATCTCCGGCATCGGATTTTTGGGGGGGGGCACCATCCTCATGCGCAACGGCAGCCACGTGGTAGGCTTGACCACCGCCGCCGGCCTTTGGACCACCGCCGCCATCGGGCTTATGGTGGGCACAGGGTATTACTCCATATCCATTGTGGCCGCTCTGCTGGTCATTGTGGCCATGGTGTTTTTGGGGCGGAAGGAGGAGACCAAGCGCCGCCGCAAGCGGGAGCGCTCCTTCTATCTGGAGATGCTGGAGTCTGCCCCGGTGCAGGCCCTCATAGACGCCATGTCCACCCACCGCATTGAGATTCTCCCTGCCCGCAGCGGCTTAGCGGGGCGGCTGGGCATCCGCATTACCGTCGACTCTCAGGACATCTCCTTTGTTAAGGAGGAGCCCTCCATCGAGGACACCCTGCGGGGGTGGGAAGGGGTTGTGCTCCTGCTCCCCGACGACGATCCCTATTAATATCCATAAGAAAAGCCCGGTCTTCCGGGCTTTTTTCATGCCCATAAACCGACGCTAGGCCGTCTCTTAGGCGCATCTGTCCCGTTCCCTTTCTTCAGCGAACCGGTTCGCCATTTCTTTTGACTCGGGGGCGGCGGGTTCGCTTTGCGA
>CAZPCH010000265.1:0-2649 GCA_964585055.1 uncultured Christensenella sp.
TTCCTTTGTATAGGGATACTGCTCCGGATCAAAGTTCTCCTCGTTCCACTCTACAATCTCATAGTCCGGGCAGAACTTCTTCCAGCTTTCCATGCACCTTTGCACCGAATCAGGCAGAGGCCCTTTTCCGAACCAGCAGTAATGTATCTTTTTGGGAATCATCCTTGCTCCCTCCTTGTTGTCCGCATCCTTTTTTCCGCCTTGTTGATCTGCCAGTACAGCCGAGGGCTCAGGGCAAAGAGCAGGCTCTTAAGCCGGGTTTTGCCCCGTTTGGCATTCCTTAAGCAAAAGCCCTTATGGATATAGGCCTTTCCGTAGGTATACCCCTTGGCCTCCTGAAACAGGCTCAAATACCCGCACACCAGCTCATCCTTAAGGAGGTTTTTCAGCTCCTTGTCCTCTATCTTTTCATAGAGGGGCTCCAGCCCCCTGCAGACGGCATCATAGTCGCTTAAATTCTTCCCCTTGTCCTTCCCGTTGGTAATGGAGCCCTCCCGCAAAACATAGCGGTAAAAAATTTCCCCCGTATATACTACGGACTTTGCCCCAAGAAAGGCTCTGGGGGTAAAGGCCTCGTCCTCGTGGAGAATTCCCTTTTGAAAGCGAAGCCCCGTTTCCTTCAAAAAGCCCCGCCGATAGCCGTTGAGCCACACCTCGGGCCAATTTTTTCCCGCCTTTAAGGCCTGCTTATAATAGGCTTCCCCTCTGAGGGTGCCCGTAAAGGCCAGCGGCTCCAGAAATCTGTCTCCTGCCTCCGCTACGGCGCCCCCCAGCAGTATGTCCGCATTCCCCTTTGTAAAGGGCAGCAGCCGCTCGCAAGCGTCCCGGTCTATATAATCGTCCCCGTCCACAAACAGCACATAGGCGCCCGAGGCCGCCTCCAGTCCCTTGTTGCGGGCATCGGACACGCCGCCGTTGGGCTTGTGCAGCACCCGTATGCGGCTGTCCCGTCGGGCATACTCGTCGCACATTTGGGGGCATTTATCTAAACTCCCGTCGTCCACCAGCACAATCTCGATGTCCCCAAAGCTCTGCTCCCTAAGGGAGGACACGCACCTGTCTAAATACGCCTCCACCCCGTATACGGGCACGATGATAGAAAATACAGCCATGGCCCCTCCTTACCCGTTCTCATAGAGGGTCAGGGTCAAAAAGCCCTTTCGCCCTGCCCGCATCCATTTGAGCTGTTGAAAAGGAGTCAGCCCCCCTTGGGCATACAGACCCCTGTGGCGCAAAACATCCTGCAGGCACAAAAGTCCCCCCAAGCGGGGACTCAGGGCGGCAAAGAGGGCGCCCTTATCGTACATATACTTGGGGGTGTAGCCTTGGAACCAGCCGGACTGCCGATTGTCCACGGCGGCGATGACGGAGGGATAGGTATACAGCTTCAGCCCCTTTTTCAGCATGTCCCCGATGAACAAAGTGTCCTCCCCGCAGGAATACAGGGTGCCGCCGCCAAAGCAGGTGTGGAAGGTCAGATTCTCCCGCACAACCTCCCTGCGGCGAACGGCCAGCCGCACGGTGCCGTAGTTAAAGGCGTTGTATAGATGCAAAGGGGCCATGGAAGCATTCTGCCTGTGCCCCCTTTTGTCCCCCAGCAAATCGATGTTGAATATGATGCCTGCGCCTTTGGGCGCCTTTTCAAAGGCCTCCTCGAGTAAAGCCGGGTAGCCCTCCGCCAGCACCTCATCCTCGTCGGCAAATAGGAGCAAGTCCCCCTCAGCCCGCAAAAGGGCGTTGTTTCGGTTGAGCCCCACCCCTTTTTCCGCAAAATGCAGGTAGGTAATGGTATGCCCCTGCCAAAGAAAGGTTTCCGAACCCGTGCGGCCGCACTGGTTGGCGATAATGGCATCGGACTGAATATGCATTCTCTCCGGCAGGCTGTGATCCCTTTGGTTCACCGCCGCCACCAGCACCTGTACCTTCATCTTATGCCTTCCTTTCTCCCGCTTGTTCCGTTAAAGCGCACAAAGCCTCGTAGCTTGCGCCCCTGTCAAACCGTTCCTCGGCCAAACGGCGGTTCCCCCGCCCCATGGCTTCTCTCCCTTCTTTTTGTGCGTACAGAGTCTCTATGGCCTTTTCCAAGGCCGCCCCGTCCCCGTTTTTACAGTGTATCCCCGCCCCGTATTCTCGGAGCAGTCTTTTATACTCCTCGCACTCCTGGGTGTTGATTACCCCCAAAGCGGCGGCGGCGTAGTCTCCCACCTTGTTGATGATGCTGGCGGCGCCTTTTCGGATGGGGTTTACGGCAAAGTCGCACAGGCACAGGGTGCTGACCATGTTCGGATAGGGAAGCTGTCCCGTAAAGGTCACGGCCAGTCGGCGTCCTTGGGAAAAGGCCTCCAGTTCCTCCCGGTTCTCCCCCTCGCCCATGACGATAAAGCGCAGTTTTTCGCACCGCCCCGCCTGCTTGAGCTTGTCCATGGCCTCCAGCACCTTCTGCACCTCGTAGCTGTTTCCCAAGGTGCCCACGTACCCAAGCCAGATTTCCCCCTCCGGCTTTTTTAAGGCCGGTTCCGCCGCCTTCATGGCGTCAAAGGCCTTTAGCTCCGTGCCTAAATACACTACCGCACTCTTTTCCGCCTTTTTGTTTACGGACAGAGCCCTTTGTACATAGGTTTCGGACACGGCGGCTACGGCGTTTGCCTG
>CAZPCH010000266.1:0-2641 GCA_964585055.1 uncultured Christensenella sp.
CGTGGCCATCGGCGCCGCCATTCAGGGCGGCGTGCTGGGCGGCGAAGTCAAAGACGTACTGCTGCTGGACGTAACGCCTTTGTCTCTGGGTATTGAGACCGTAGGCGGCGTATTCACCCGCCTCATCGATCGGAACACCACCATCCCCACCAAGAAGAGCCAGATCTTCTCCACCGCCGCCGACGGGCAGACTTCCGTAGAGGTGCACGTACTGCAGGGCGAGCGTGAGATGGCCAGCAACAATAAGACCCTGGGCCGCTTCCAGCTCACCGGTATTGCCCCCGCACCCCGGGGCGTACCTCAGATTGAGGTTACCTTCGACATCGACGCCAACGGCATCGTGCATGTATCCGCCAAGGATCTGGGCACGGGCAACCAGCAGCAGGTGACCATTACCGCCTCCACCAACCTCAACGAGGATGAGATCAAGAAGGCTGTAGAGGATGCCGAACGCTATGCCGCCGAGGATAAGCAGCGCAAGGAAGACGTAGACACCCGCAACCATGCCGACCAGCTGGTATATACCACCGAGAAGACCCTGAAGGAACTGGGAGACAAGGTGGCCGCCGACGATAAGTCCAAGATTGAAGGGCTGGTAGCCGATCTGAGAAAGACTCTGGAGGGCACCGACACCGCCATGATCAAGGCGGCCACGGAGAAGCTCACCGAGACCAGCTATGAAGTATTCGGCAAGATCTACCAGCAGCAGCAGCCTCAGGGCGACCCCAACATGGGCGGCAACCCCAACGGCGGCAGCAACGGCAACAACGGCGGTGACGACGTGGTGGATGCAGACTACGAGGTAGTCAAGTAATTCAGGTTCAAAATAAGAGAGTATACAGCCGGGCTGCCGGGAAATTCTCCGGGCAGCCTGTGCCGTAGGAAAAAGAGGTGACGGATCATGGCAGATAAAAGGGACTATTACGAGGTGCTGGGGGTCAGCAAGGATGCTACCGATGCCCAGATAAAGAGCGCCTTCCGCAAGGCGGCCAAAACGTGCCATCCCGATCTGCACCCGGATGACAAGGAAGCGGAAGCCCGCTTTAAGGAGCTGAACGAGGCCTATGAGGTGCTGTCGGATGCCGACAAGCGGGCTAAGTACGACCAGTTCGGCCATGCGGCCTTCGATCCCTCCATGGGGGGCGGCGGCTATCAGGGGGGCGCCGGCTTCGGCGGTTTCGAGGATATTTTCAGCAGCTTCTTCGGCGGCGGTTTCGGCGGCTTCGGCGGGGACTACGGTTCCTCCCGCAGGGACGGCCCCGCTGCAGGGAACGATTTGCGCTACAACCTGAGCCTAACCTTTGAGGAAGCGGCCAACGGCGTAACCAAGGAGATTACCGTCCCCAGAGAAGAGGAGTGCGAAAGCTGTCACGGCACAGGCGCCAAGGCAGGCACCACGCCCACCCGCTGCTCCACCTGCAACGGAAGCGGACAGGTGCGCACCCAGCAGAACACCCCCTTCGGGGCCTTTACCACCTCCCGTCCCTGCTCCGCTTGCGGAGGCACGGGAAAGTTCATTAAGGAGCCCTGCCCGGACTGCCGAGGCAAGGGGCGGGTGAGAAAGAACTCCCGCATCTCCGTCAAGGTGCCTGCCGGCATTGACGACGGTCAGACTCTGAACGTACGGGATCAGGGGGAGGCCGGTTACAAGGGCGGCCCCAGAGGGAACCTGTATGTGACGGTGACCGTAAAGCCCCACAAGCAGTTCACAAGGAACGGAAGCACCCTGATCCTGCATATGCAGGTGCCCTTCACCACCATGGCCATGGGCGGGGAAATCGAGGTGCCCACTTTGCGGGATCCCGTGCGGTACACCATCGGCGCAGGCACCCAGAACGGCACAACCTTCCGTCTGCGGGAACAGGGTATCCCCATTCCCAACACCAATGCACGGGGGGACTTGCTGGTAAAAGTGGAGTGCATCATCCCCAAACGGCTGACGGATCAGCAGAAGGAAATCCTTCAGCAGTTCGCCATTGCCAGCGGAGACAAGTCCGCACCCAAGCCCAGCCGCAGTATCCGGGATATCTTCAAAAACAAATAATCGCCTTAGGGCAGCAAAAGGAGGTTCACGCCTCCTTTTTTCGTGCATCAAAAAAGGACGGGGGCACCGTCCTGAAGGGCAAGGCTATTGGGGGAGAATGACCCGGTAAGCGGGGGCGTAGGCGGCTCTGTATTGGGGGCTGTGGGAGACCATGGGACAGCCTGCCTGGCGGTAGGCGGCAAGATACTCCTTTAGGGCTTGGGGGGAAAAGGGCATTTCTCCCTGAACCGTCATCTCCTCCAGCAAGGTGAGGCTTTGGGCAAAGGCCTCCTGATCCCCTTTAAAGGCGGCCGCCGTCTCGGAAAAATCGTGGAACAGGCGGGCAAGGGCGGGCAAGTCCAGCCCCTGCAGGTAGATGCGCACCAGCCCATTGCCGATGGGCTCCGGGGGCAGAGGCGGGGCAGGGGGGAGAGCGGCGTGCTCCCGCTCCAAATAGACCATGGCCTTTACAGGGTCGTTGATCAGATGCCCGGGGCCGAAGGCACTCTGGTACAGGAGCTTTACGGCATCCTGAGGGGTCATCAAAGGGTAGCGGGCGGCGTGAAAAAGCAAAACTTCTCTGGTATTCATAGGAAAAAGGTTATCCGTCAATGGTAA
>CAZPCH010000267.1:0-2604 GCA_964585055.1 uncultured Christensenella sp.
GCCCCCTTGGAGTGCAAGGGGGCGCCATCAAAGAGGACAGATAGGTTCCGCTACAGGACTTTGCTTAAAAACTCTTGGGTTCTGGCCTGTTTGGGATGGGAGAACAGCTCTTCCGGAGGGGCTTCCTCCAGAATGATGCCCTGATCCATAAACAGCACTCGGCTGCTGATCTCCCGGGCAAAGGCCATCTCGTGGGTGACGATGATGGAGGTCATGCCCTCCGCCACCAGAGATTTAATTACCTCCAGCACCTCCTTGACCATCTCCGGATCCAGGGCCGAGGTGGGCTCGTCAAAGAGCATAACATCCGGCTCCATGGCCAGGGCCCGCACAATGGCCAGCCGCTGTTTTTGCCCGCCGGAGAGACGGCCGGGCTTTTCGTCCTTTTTATCCAGCAGACCCACCCGCTCCAGCAGTTCCTCGGCCTTTTTCTGCGCTTCAGCCTTGGTCTTTTTTTTCAGCAGTACGGGGGCCATGGTAATGTTTTCCGATACGGTCATGTGGGGGAACACGTTGAACTGCTGGAAGACCATGCCCATCTTCTGCCGATGGAGATCCATATCCACGCCCTTGGCGGTAATATCCTCTCCCTCAAAGAAAATCTGTCCCCCCGTAGGCTCCTCCAGCCGATTGAGGCACCGAAGGAGGGTGCTTTTGCCGCTGCCCGAGGGGCCGATGAGGGAAAGGACTTCCCCCTTCTGCAGTTTCATGTTGACGCCCTTAAGCACTTTTAAAGCGCCGAAGGATTTTTCCAGTCCCACGGTTTGAATAAGAGGCATAGATTCAGTCATTTTTCTTCAGCCTCCTTTCATACAGGCCAATGAGTTTGCTCAAAGAGAAGGTCAGCACAAAGTAGATAATGCCCACGATGACCAGACATTCAAAGGACAGGAAGGTAATGCCCTTGACCTTTAGATAGGAGGTCATCAAATCCCCGATGTAGAAGGTGGAGGCAAGGCTGGTTTCCTTGATCATGGTCACGAACTCGTTGCCAAGGGCAGGAAGAATGTTCCGCACGGCCTGAGGCAGCACCACACGGAGCATGGTCTGGGACTTGTTGAGCCCGAGACTGCGGGCGGCTTCCGTCTGCCCCTTGTCCACGGCCTGAATGCCCGAGCGGAAAACCTCGCTGACATAGGCGGAGCTGTTGATAACCAGAGCCACGGCAATGCTGGCATAGTCGCTGAGCCCCAGCATGGGGAAGAGCATGGGGAGAATAAAGTAGCCGAAGTATAGCTGCAGAAGAATGGGGGTGCCCCGAATGAACTCCACAAAGGCGGTGATGAGAAACCGCAGCACCTTAAACCGGGACAGCTTTCCAAAGGCCAGCAGCGCCCCGAATATGGCGCCGAAGAACACCGTAATGGCGGACAGAGACAGGGTGGCGGAGAGACCCTCCACCAAGAATACCTTCCAGTACTTGGCGAGAATCTCTCCGATGTTGTTGATAATGGTGAGAATGTCCATGGAAAGGGCTTATTCGATTACGTTTCCGTCGTCGTCGTAAGAAATCTCGTTGTAGGCATCCCCAAGGGACAGGGCCATGGCCGCATCGTACCACTGGGTGTAGAGACCGGCTTCCAGAGCCTTAGCCAAAATGCCGTTGACCGCTTCGGTAAAGTCGGCGGCGTCCTTGTTGAGAAGGATCAGGTTGTTCTCAGCGGCCTCGTCGATTTCAAAGAGGAAGCCGGACATGGCCAGGTCGGGGTTGTTGGCGCAGATGACCTTGCCGTTGCCCTCGGCTACGGCGACGCCGCCAATCTTCCCGGTCTTCAGTGCCAGCACGGCATCGTCCACGGTCTTGTATACGCTCAGCTCCGCAATGCCCTGAAGCTGTTCGCTGACCAGACTCTCCTGAAGAGAAGCCCCCTGAGCGCCGATGGTCATGCCTGCAAAGTCCTCCAGAGAGGAGAAGCTGCCGGCCTTGTCGGCGGGGACGATGATGGTCTGGGCGGTCTCGTTGTCCCCTGCATAGTAGTAGTCGGACAGGCTGAACTTCTCTGCCCGCTCGGGGGTGTAGGAGAAACCGGAAATAGCCATGTCCACGGCCTTGGTCTGTACGGCGGTCATGCACGCATCAAAGCTCATGGGCTTGATGACCAGCTCCAGCCCCAGCTCGGAGGCGATGTACTTGGCCAGAGATACGTCAAAGCCAACGTACTGATCCTGACCGGACTTGTTGACGTCCACAAACTCCATGGGGGCAAAGTCGGGGCTCATGGCCACCAAAAGCTTGCCGTCCTCCACCGGTGCAAAGGGGAGATCGGCAGAATCTTTCTGCTGGGCGCTCTGGGAAGAGCAGGCCGTCAGCATAGACAAGCACAGCAGTGCGGTAAGCAGCAGGGAAAAGGTTTTCTTCATTGTCTTGAACTCCTTTAGAATATTAATTCTTAAAACGTGATTAATTATACACCTCTTTTCCCGTTTGTAAAGGGGTTTTTGAAAATTTTTTCGGATTTTTTTATAGAAATACGGTGCATGACGTGGAATTTTCTTGATTTTTGCGGGAAACAAAGAAAAAACAGTCGGAAGCGGCCCTGCGGTGCTTTGATTTTTATACAAAACGGCGCAGAGGAAGCCTGCTTGCAGGGGCTGGGACGGTAT
>CAZPCH010000268.1:0-2597 GCA_964585055.1 uncultured Christensenella sp.
GTGTCGCTGAAGAGTACGTTGTCCTGGGGCACATAGGCGGCGGAGCGGCGGACGGACTCGATGGAAATATCGTTTACGTCATGACCGTCCAAGAACACCGTGCCGTCGGGAACGTTGTAGGTGCGAAGGAGCAAGTCCACCAGAGTGGTTTTGCCGGAACCCGTGCGGCCGATGATGCCCACCTGCTCACCGGGCTCAATGGTGAAGGACACATCCTCCAGCACGGGCTGACGGGCATCGTCGGGGTAGGCAAAGGTCAGATGCCGAAGCTCAATCTTTCCCATCAGGGGTCCGGGATCCTTGACGTCGGGACGGTCGATAACATCCTGAGGTGCGGCCAAAAACTCATCGATACGGTGCATGGAGGCCTTGCCCTTGCTGCGCATTTCGATAAGCTCGGAGACGGCCATGACCGGCCAGATGATGGCGTTAAAGTAGCTGACAAACTCCAAAAGCTGTCCTGCGTTGAAGACGCCCCGGTAGACAAGGTAGCCGCCGTAGCCCAAAATCACGCACATGACCGTGCCGATGAAGAACTGCACGGAAATATGGAGCTTGGCCGACAGCTTGGTATACTCTACGTTGATCTCTTCGTTTTGTTTGTTGAGCTTGCGGAATCTCCTCAGCTCCAGGGCTTCCTTCACAAAGGCCTTGATGACGGCAATTCCGGAGAAGCTCTCCTGAGAGAAATCGGACAGGGCGGAGAAGGCTTCCTGCCGCTTTTCCCACTTGATGGTCATATACTTGCCCACAATCACCGCCGCCGCCAGCATGGCGCCCATGGGCAGCAGGGACAAAAGGGTCAAGGTGATGTCCATGGTCAGCATTCTGCTTAGAGCCATAATGCCCAGGGCCACGGCGTCCGCCATCATCAAAATGCCGCTGCCGAAGCAGTCCTGCACCGTTTCCAAATCGTTGGTGAACAGGGACATCAAGTCGCCTACCTTGTTGACCTGATAGTACTGCTGGGACAGGTACTTGGCGTGGCTGAACATGCGGCGGCGGATATCCGTCTCTACCAGAATGCCGGAGCCGAAGAGGCACACACGCCACAAGAACCGCCCCAGAATCATGGCTACGATAATCCAAAGCATGGGGTTGCACACATGCTCCAGCAAAAAGGTCATGTCAAAGGGGACGGTAGCACCGTTATATTCCACAACACCCATATTGGCGCCGTTGATCACCATGCCGTACAGACGGGGCACCTCCAACTGTACGTAATCTACACCCAACAATGCCGCCAGACCCAGCAGCAGGATGGGCAGGTACTTCAGATAGTACCGATTGATATTTTTCCCGAATATCATGTCTCCTCCTCAAATGCATAAAATGACACACTATCCTTATTATAGAGCATTCCTGCAGACGGTGCAAGGACAAAGTGCGGGAGAGGAAATATATATTTGACAAGGTTCTTTGTGAAGATTACAATAGTGCCGTATTGAAAATGCTGAAGAAAGGCATTGGAAAATCCAATCCGTCAAAAGAAGGAGCCCGGTTTTATGGATGAACTGCTGGAAACATTGATGGACGAGTGCCGTCCCTATATAAAAGAGGGAAGGGTGGCTTCCTACATCCCCGAACTTAAGAAGGCCAACCCCGAGGATTTCGGCGCCTGCATTCTCAACAGCGACGGAAAACTCTTCGCCGCCGGAGATTTTGAAAAGAAATTCACCATTCAGAGCGTGATTAAGCCCATTTTGCTGCTGTTGGCCCTTATGGACAACGGCGCTGATGCAGTACTCCACAAGGTTGGGGTGGAGGCTACGGGAAAGCCCTTTGACGCCATCAACGTTTCCGACCAGACCCTGCTCAGCCAGCACTTGAATCCTATGGTCAACATGGGTGCCATTGCCATGACCACCCTCATTCAGGGGGAAAGCTACGAACAGCGGTTTGAAAGGCTGTTGGATCTGACGAAAAAGCTGGCTTGCAACCCTCATATTGATTTAAACGAGGATGTGTACCGCTCGGAGAAGCTGACGGGGAACAAGAACCGCTCCCTTGGCTATCTGCTCAAGGCCTACGGCATCATTGAGGATCAGGTGGAGGAGGTGCTGGACTGCTATTTTAAGGCCTGCTCTTTGAACGTATCCTCCAGAGACTTAGCCTATATCGGCCTGTCCCTTGCCAACCATGGGCGGCTGGCCATCTCCGGAAAGCGGGCGTATCCCCGGGAGTATGCCTACTTTGTCAACGCCGTGCTTATGACCTGCGGCATGTATGACGGGAGCGGCGAGTTTGCCGTGCGGGTGGGCGTGCCCGCCAAAAGCGGCGTGGGCGGCGGCATTATGGCCGTTGCTCCCACCAGAATGAGCATCGGCATTTACTCTCCGGCTTTGGATGAAAAGGGGAACTCGTTGGCGGGGATTAAGCTGCTGGAGAGGCTTAGCCGGGAGCTGTATCTGAGCATTTTCTAAGCTGTTTGGTTTATACGAAGGCAACGGGGCGGGGCGGCGAAAGGCTCCGCCTTTCCCTTCGGTGCTTTGCACCGAAGGGTTCGCTAAAGCGAACCGCCGCCCCGTCCTACACCTCCTCTTTTTTGTCCGCACATAAAAAGAGACTTGCCCCTTGCAATGAAGTGGTATCGTGAT
>CAZPCH010000269.1:0-2587 GCA_964585055.1 uncultured Christensenella sp.
GCAATCTGCGGGAAAGGAGAAGCTGATGCTGTATTTGGCCGCCACGCCCATCGGTAACTTGGGCGATATCACCTACCGTGCGGTAGAAACCCTGCAGAGCTGTGACGAGGTCTGGTGCGAGGATACCCGCCGCACGGGACAGCTTCTGCAGTATCTGCAGATTAGAAAGCCCCTTGTAAGCTGTCACGAGCACACAGAAAAGGGACGCTGTCCCTTGCTGCTGAGCAAACTGCAGGAGGGAAAAAACATTGTGTACGTTTCGGATGCGGGCATGCCGGGTATTTCCGATCCGGGCGCGGTGCTTTTGAAGGCCTGTCAGGAAGCCGGCCTGCCGGTCACGGTGCTTCCCGGAGCTTCCGCCGTATTGACCGCCGCCGTTCTTTCCGGGCTTCCCATTCAGCCCTTTACCTTCTACGGGTTTCTCCCCCGTGACAACAAGCCCCGCAGAGAGATGCTGGAGGATTTGAGCCGCTGCGGGCACATGGCCATCCTATACGAAAGCCCCCATCGGGTAAAGGACACCCTGACGGACCTGCTTTCCTTGCTGGGAGACTGTCCCGCCGCCTTGTGCAGGGAATTGACCAAGATCCACGAGGAAGCCCGTCAAGGCACCTTATCTTCTCTGATTGCCTCCATGGAGGAAGAACCCCGTGGAGAATGCGTTCTGTGCGTTTTGGTGCCTTCCAAGGCTTCAAGGAATCAGGAGGAGAATCCTGACCAATTGCTTCTCCACCTTATGGAGGAACTGTCCCTGAAGGACGCCGCTGCCGAAGCCGCCAAGGTTTTGGGACTTCCCAAAAAGGAAGTGTACAGGCGGGCTTTGGAACTGCGGGAACAGTATTCTTCAGAAGAAACATAATTCACAATGTATAAGAAATCCGACCTGACGGGTCGGATTTTTGTATTCCCCAAAAAGTTTTAAACATTAAAAAAGCCCTGCAAAGGCAGGGCAGATGATTTAGGCACGGGTCTTATTTAAATTCGTAGCCGCTGGGCTGATTCATAGGCTGATCCAGAAGCTCGGGGTGGGCAAAGATATGCTTCACCAGCTTCAAACTGCGGGCAAAATAGAACCCGTCGGCAATACGCTCGTCCAAGGTGGCGGTGATGTCCACCAGGTCCCGAATCTCCTTGGTTCCGTCCGGCAGAATCACTTCCCCTTTATGCAGGGTACCGATGGTGACCATGACGCTGTTGGTGCCGTAGTTGTTAAGATGATGGTATACGGAAGGACACTGGATGCTTCCCAAATTGCTGGCCAGGACGGTAGAATAGTTGGGATCTCCATCGGAAAGCGCCTTGGGTACCCAGCCCCAGAAGTCCAGCCAGCGAATGACCCGAATGGCAAACATCAGCGGCAGACGGGGAATTTTGGCAAAGGCGTCCAGCGCCGCATCCACGCCCCCCGTAGAATGCTCGCTCTTGCGGGTGCGGTTCACATCCCCCACAATGCGCTTGGACCAAGTGTCGATGGTCTCCTCTTCGTGAGGAACCAAGCACAAAAGTGCCTCCTCTGCCCCATCCGCAAAGCGGCGCTTGCAGACGAAGGACAGACTGATTTCGTTGCGCTCATACATCCGATGCCCGGCGATGAAATAATTCATACGGGGACGCTCCCGCACCATGCGGGCGATGGAAAGCAAAAAGCAATGGAAAATAGTCGTTTTATACTCGGGATGCTGGGTATTTTTCTTCTCAATGTACTTAAGAAGCTCCGTAGCATCCAAGGTATCCCGCAAGCAAACCTCGCAGTCCGTACGATTGGGCATCAAATGCGCCATAACCGTCTGCAAACCGGGCACTTCCCGCACCCAGCGTCCGTCCCGCCGATCTCCAAAGCGTCTCTTTTTTTCGTTCATATCCCTTTCCTCTGCACTTGAAATAAAATTACCGATTGTTTCTGGAGCATTTCTCCGCATCAATGGCCAGCACGAACATGAGCACCATCAACCCGTCCAAAGGATTTACAATGTCCAGAACATAGGTATCCGTCCAGTTAAAAAACTCCTTTTTAACCGTTGCAATCAAATTTTCATTGCCGTCACGGATTGTATAGTCCCACTCCAGCATACTGCCTTGGGCATTCCAGTCCTTACCTTCAATGCGGTAGCGTGGAAAAACAAAAGAAAACTCCTTGGAAATATGCCCGATATGCTGTCCCTCCGCATAGATCTCAAACTGGGGCAGCCATGTCAGCATCCTTTCTTTCAGGGTGCCTACTTCATATCCTCGGGCATCATATACCTTCAGGCAGTGCCCCCAACTAAGCTGGCCTTTGACGGTATACACCTTCTGCCATCTCTCGTTGTAAATATCATAGCTATCGAACCAGGAGAACATACGCTGTTTAAACAGCAGACGCATAAATGATCCTTTCCGGAATCTTCCTCGTTTTTTCTTATAATAGAATACCATGCGCAGGGAAAAAGAGCAACAAAAAATACGAATGTTGTCGCATTTTTCATACGTATTCTTAAACTATTTCAAGTTTATTTTTCCAATGTCCATAGAGGCAAGCAGGAAAAGGCGCCTTTCCTGACAGGAAAGAAAAAAGTTTCCCAGCTTTACAATTGGTTGCTGTTCTTTT
>CAZPCH010000270.1:0-2583 GCA_964585055.1 uncultured Christensenella sp.
TATAATCACCGGCCAGCACCCGCAAGGCTTTGTCGTCCATGGCTTTGTTCTGCCGCATAACTATCTGCCGATCCTCTTCCGTCATGGGACGCACGCCGCTTTTTGACAGAATATGGGTGCAGCGGGCCAGAACCTCATCGGGAGCCCCCTTGGTGAACTGGCGCACACCGACTTCGGTTTGGTGCAGGGTGGACATCATCTTGCGCATGGAGTCGAAGGGAGCTTCGGACACACGGGGGAAGCGCACCTTCAGTTCTCCCTTGGGGAACCCTTCCTTGCAGGCGTAGTTCACCAGGGCACACTCCGTAGGCTCTCCCTGAGCTTCCTGCTTTTCGTCCAATTCCGCATCGGAGCACAGGCACATGCCTTGGGCAAGCAAGGCTTTGTCTTCGCCCCAAGCTTCCACTACGGTCATTTTGTTTTGAGTCAGGGTGCCGGTTTTGTCCGAGCAGATAATCTGGGCGCAGCCCAAGGTTTCCACCGCCGTCAGCTTGCGGATGACCGCATTCCGCTTGGCCATGGAGGTAACGCCCAGAGACAATACGATGGTCACGACCGCCGGCAATCCCTCGGGAATGGCGGCCACCGCCAAAGCAATGGCGGCGATGAAGGTGTTTAGAGCCGTGGTGCCCAAAAGTCCCCAGCTAAAGGGCTCCTTGGACAAGACCAGCGCTTCCACAACGCCTACGATAAACACAACGGCGCAGATTCCCAGCACCAGCTTGGTCAAAAGCTGGGACAGCTCCGCCATCTTCTTTTGCAGGGGGGTCTGCTCCTCCTGGGCCTGAGTCAGCGCTTGGGCAATGTGTCCCATCTCCGTATCCATGCCCGTAGCCGTTACCACAGCCCGCCCACGGCCGTAAACCACGGTGGAACCGGAATAGAGCATGTTAGTGCGGTCCCCCAGAGGAACATCGCTTCCGGTCTTGCAGTTGAGAATATCTACCAGCTTGTTGACAGGCACGCTTTCACCGGTCAGGGCGGCTTCCTCCGCCTTGAGAGAATGGCTCTCCAAAATGCGGCAGTCTGCAGGCACGGCGTCTCCGGCCTCCAGCACGATTACGTCGCCCACCACCAGCTCTTCGCTGAGAAGCTGCTGCTGCTGGCCGTCACGCAATACTTTGGAGGTGGCGGCAGTCATCTGCTTCAGGGCTTCCATGGCGGATTCAGCCTTGCCCTCCTGTACCAGACTCAAAACGGCGTTGATGATGACCACAATCAGAATCACGATAACGTCCGCAAAGTCACGGAAGGAGGGAGCTCCGCCGGATTCGATGACCGTGACCCCCGCCTGAATGGCGGCGGCGATGATGAGCATCAGAATCATGGGATCGGCAAGGGAATGAAGAAATTTGGAAAGCAGACTTTCTTTCTTGGCTTCCGCCAGCTTGTTCTTTCCGTTTTGCTCCAGACGCCGTGAAGCCTCCTCTGAAGTAAGCCCTTCAGGGGTGGAGGCCACTTCCTCCAATACACGGCTGCTGTCTTCCAAGTAAAATTTCATACACGTTTCCTTCACTAAAAAATTTCATTCTATCTTATCAAAACCTGCTTTTGGGCGCAAGTGTCTGTTTTCGGCGGATTCTCAACGTTTTTTGGATGCTTTGAAGAATAAAAATGCGCATAAACGACAGAAAGACACATGTATATGGAATAAAAATACAAGAATAAAAGCGTGCGGGGAGCAAAACGAAAAAAGACGGAAAATATGATTTTTAGCCGCTAAAAATCCCTAAAAACAGGTATTTTTTTGAGAATTTGAGAAAATAATTCCAAAAAGTCAAAAGGTTTTCGGATGGCCGAATAATTTTCCCGCCCCAAGGCCGGATGCCGAGAAAACAAGGGAATGAGTGCGGCGGAGGAAAATGTTCGGGCTACCATATAGTCGGTAGATTTCCGCACACTTTTCTGCTATACTGTATTTGATGGAAGTGTAAGCCGTCTGTCCAAATACGAAGCTGCCCCATACCATTGACAAAATGGATGAACGGGTTGAAAACGGACAGACCAATATTAATTTAAGGGAGGAGCGTGGGCGCATGAAATCGAAATGCAGAATTTTGATCGCAATTTTGCTGGCAATAGCGGCAATCGCCGCACTTATCTTTAACCTTTCTGCGCAACGGGAGATTTTATATATTGCCTCCGTTGCTGCCGTATGCGGCACAATCTTGATTTTGATTAAAGAGATTGCGCAAATCAAGAACGGATAATAAATTTACTTCAGGGAGTGTGATTCATATGAAGTGTCCTTGCTGTGGCAACGAAATGAAAAGAGGAATTGTTCAGAGCGTCGGCAAGATATTCTTCACAACCAAAGAACAGAAGAACCGATTCCTTCCCGACATCGCCGTGGATGAAGAAATCGTGTGAGTTCTCATAATTGGACAAGACCCACTTGTATCGCTTATCATTGTGCCGAGTGCAGAAAGGTAGTAATCGACTACTTGGCAGAGGCAGAATATAATCCTTTTTTCTAACGGAATCCGACAACGGAATATCAAAAACAGTCCCCTCCGACCACAATGTACAAAAAGCTGGAGGTCTTTTTATACTTGCCGAAAAAAATACATCCGCATTATTTGT
>CAZPCH010000271.1:0-2574 GCA_964585055.1 uncultured Christensenella sp.
AGCACCAGTACGGGAGGATCGGCAACGGCCGCACGGGCAATGGCGATAAGCTGACGCTGTCCCTGAGACAGATTGGCGCCGTCGGCGGTGAGCACCGTGTTGTACCCTTCCGGCAGATGGGAGATAAAGAAGTGGGCGTTGGAACGCTTGGCCGCCTCCATGCACTCTTCGTCCGTGGCATCCAGCCGCCCATAGCGGATGTTCTCCATAACCGTCCCTGTAAACAGGTGGATGTCTTGAAGCACCATGCCCAAAGAGCGGCGGAGGTCGTCCTTGCGGATGTCCTTTACATCGATGCCGTCATAGGTGATGACGCCCTCCTGCACATCGTAGAAGCGGTTGATGAGGTTGGTGATGGTGGTTTTCCCTGCGCCCGTGGAGCCTACGAAGGCAATCTTCTGCCCGGGCTTTGCGTACAGGGAGAGATTCTTCAGCACGGTCTTCTTTCCGTCATAGGAGAAGGTGACATTGTGGAAGCGTACATCGCCCCGCAGGGGAATCTGCTTCTCGCCCTTGCTCCAGACCCAGCCGTGAACGCCGGTGCGCACCAGACGATACTCGCCTTCGTCCGTTTCAGGGGTGGTGTCCATAAGGTCAAAGATGCGCTCGGCACCGGCTAAGGCGTTGAGCATGTTGTTGGCTTGTTGGGAAATCTGGGTAACGGGGTTATTGACCTGTTTGGCGTAGTTCAAAAAGGCGGCTAAGGTACCGATATCCATGGTGCCGCTGATAATCATCCCCGTGCCAGCCATGGCGGTAAGGGCAAAGAGGATGTAGCTGACGTTGCCCATAATGGGCATGAGTACCATGGCGCTGCCTACGGCCTTTATGGAGTTGTCCCGCAGGGAGCGGGCCAGTTCCTCGTAGCGGCTTTTGACATGCTTTTCATGGCAGAAAACCTTGACTTCCCGCTGGCCTTCAAAGTATTCCTCCACATAGCCGTTGGCGGCGGCCAAGGCCTGCTGTTGCCCTCGGAAGTACTTGGCGGAGGCCTTTCCCAGCTTGGTGGCTACGAAGGACATGAGAATCAGGGCGGCGATGATAATCAAAGTCATCTCCCAGCTCATGACAAGCATCATGATCAGAATGCCCGTAAGGGTCAGCACGTTGGTCACCACGCTCAGCAGGGAGTTGCCCAAAAACTCACGGAGGGTATCCGTATCGTTGGTGAAGCGGCTCATGATTTCCCCGTGGGTATGGGTGTCAAAGTATTGAAGGGGCAGCTTCTCCAAGTGCGCAAACATATCCCTGCGGATGGTGTAGAGAATCTGGGTATGCACCCGCAGCATCAGGCGGTTGCTGCAGTAGGCAGCGGCGGCGGCGGCAACATAAACCACGGCCAAAAGCAGTACCTGGCGAATCAGGGGAGAGAAGTCCGTGGAGCCGGTCTCGTACATCCCTGCGGCAATGTTGAAAATGGGCTTGAGCAGATAGGTGCCCATAACCCCGCCCAGAGAGCTGATGCACACGCATACCAGTGCAAAAATGATGTGTTTGCTGAAGGGCTTCAGGTACCGAAGCAGGCGCAGGAAGGTGCCTTTCACATTCTTGGGTTTTCCGTATCCTTTTACACGGGGCATTATGCATCCATCTCCTTTCTGTTCTGGGATTCGTAGACTTCCTGATAGATATGGCAGCGGGACATAAGCTCCTCATGGGTGCCCACATCCGCAATGCGTCCCTCGTCCAGCACCACGATTCTGTCGGCGTCCTTTACGGATTGAATCCGCTGGGCGATAATCAGCTTGGTGGTCTCAGGGAACATGGTCTTAAAGGCACGGCGGATGCTTTCGTCCGTCATGGTGTCCACTGCGCTGGTGGAGTCATCCAAAATGAGAATGCGGGGGTGCTTCAGCAGGGCTCTGGCAATGCACAGCCGCTGTTTCTGCCCGCCGGAGACGTTGACGCCTCCCTGCCCCAAATCGGTTTCGTACCCGTCGGGGAAGGAGGTAATAAAATCATGGGCGCAGGCGGCCTTGCAGGCATATGCAATCTCCTCGTCCGTTGCGTCTGGATTGCCCCACTTGAGATTTTCCTTGATGGTGCCGGAAAAAAGAACGTTCTTTTGAAGCACCATGCCGATGGCGGCACGGAGGGTGTCCGTGGAGTATTTCTTCACGTTTCGACCGCCCACCTTCATTTCCCCTTTGTCCACTTCATAGAGGCGGGGAATAAGCTGTACCAGAGAGGTTTTTCCGCTGCCGGAGCCGCCGATGATGCCGATAACCTCGCCGCTGCGGATATGCAAATCAATGTCCTCCAGCACCGGGTTCTCACCGTCTCCCTTATAGGAGAAGAAAACGTGGTCAAAGTCAATGGAGCCGTCCTGCAGTTCTTCCGTGCTCTCCCTGTTTTCGGGGATGGCGGGCACCTCGTCCAGCACCTCTACGATACGGTTCATGGAAGCGGAGCTCATGACCAGATTCACAAAGTACATGCTGATCATCATCAGGGACATAAGGATGGAGGAAATGTAGGAGATGAAGCCGATAAGCTGGCCGGACTCCATTTCTCCCTTGGCAATGTACTGACCGCCGATGAGCACCACGGCGATGATGCAGCTGTACATGACAA
>CAZPCH010000272.1:0-2562 GCA_964585055.1 uncultured Christensenella sp.
CCTTGCTTGTAGAAGATGAAACAGGATTTCCCTGTTTTATATATTATATCGCCGATTTTCCGGTCATGCAACCGCTTTATTCTGTGTCTTGTGCCGCCGTGTCCGCAATATACAGTACATCCCGCACACTGCGGTCGCCTACGGGCCGGTTCAGCCGCTTGCCCATAAAGGCAATCTGCGCTGTCAGGCCGCCGTCCAGATTGTAGGCCGCCGTACAGCCCAAGTCCTCCATAAACTGCGCCAACTGGGAGATGGTCAATCCCAGAGAGTGGCCGCTTCTGCGCCCGTCGATGACGATGAAGCAGTAATGGCCGGGCTCATAATACCCCAGCACGGCTCTGGGATTGCGGCTGGAAATATGGTCGGGCAAATTGAAGGTCTTGGCCGCCCGCCCCTTGCTGTCCAGAAGGATGGGGCCGAAGCTCCAGCTCTGCCAAGGATCACGGGCCAGTATGGCCTCCTTGTCAATATCCTCAGGGGCGTAGGTTTCCACCGTGCCGTCCTTGTAGAGGACGCACAAATCCCGGGTGTAGGTGCCCCGATCATAGACCAGCTCCCCGTCATGAATGACCAGACAGTCCATCTTGGCAGAGGTCTGATCCCCGGACATGACCAGAATATTGCTGTACTTTTTGGCCATGTTTTCAATACTGCGGCTGCTCCCGCCTGTAAAGGTGTCCCGGGCAAAGCCCCGCCTTAAGCTGGTGACATCCTTAAGGTAGATGTCTGCCATATAATAGGTAAGGCTTCGGTCGGTATAGTCGCTTACGGCATAGTGCACCGTGGATATAGTGATGCTCACATTGGGCGATTTATAATACTCGTCCCCCTTTTCTATGCCCTCCTCCGTAAAGCGCCAGCCCTCCCGCCAGGACAGCAGTCCGCAGGGGGTTGGCTCGGGAATGGGCGGCAAGGTGGGCAAGGCCGTAGGCACGGGGGTAGGCGTAGGTGTAGGCGCGGCCGTGGGCGTAGGAGCGGGAGTCTCCGTGGAAGGAGGCGCACTGAATGTAATCTCCGCCTCTTCTTTTTGCGGGGCACAGCAAAGCAGCAGTCCTATGACTGCCCCCAAGCCCCACAACAAACAAATCTTTTTTATCCAGCCCTTCAACCGCTTATGCCCCTTCCGACCTTTTACTCCGTTCTTTTAGTATAGCAATCGTCGGCGGGATGCGCAAGGGTTCGGGGACTTCCGTCAAGATTTGTTCACAAGCGGCTCCTACTCCCCTTCTTTTTTCTCCCAAGGAAGGGGAAGCTTCTGAATCCAGCCGATAATCTGCCCGGAGAGAATCACCGTCAACAGAGAAAAGCCGATGCGTCTAAGAGGGATATAGGTGAGGGACAGCCCCAGCACTACCAAATCGGAAATCAGATACCACCGCTGGATGGGCCAGCCGGTCAAATGGGCCAAACTCATAGCCAAGGCATCGTCGCCCCCGGGGGCGCCGCCTATACGGACGCACAAGCCGGCGCCTACGCCCACAAAAACTGCCCCCAGCAAGGCCGCCAGTAAAGGCATCTCATACAATTGGGGCCACAGGGGATCAAAGCACTCGAAGATGCGGTAGCTCAGGGAGAAGGCCCCCGTAGAAAGAAGGGAGTAGCCCATAAACTCCTTTCCCAGCAGACGCCAGCCCATGCCGTAGCAAAGGAGGTTTAAAACCAGCCCCGTAAAGGAGGGGGACAGATGAAACCAGTTCTCCAGCAGCAAGGTCAGCCCCAGCACGCCCCCTTCCGTTACGCCTGAGAGGGCATGGACATTATACAGCCCGAAGGCAAGAAAGGCACTGCCGAAGCAGGACAGTAGGCAGGACTTAAGTTCCAGTCTCGGAAACCATTTTTTCAACATAAATACCTCTTCTTTTATCAAAATAGGATGCAAACGCTTCTTTACTCCTGGGGGAACGCCAAAGCGGGCATGGTGCTCTCCTCCTCCGCTTTGCCTACGGAAAAGCGCCGCTCCTCCTCCCGCAGACGGCAGGCAAAATCGTAGAGCCCTTGGGAGAAGGCCTCCTCCCCCTCCTCCATGGTGCCAAGGTAGGCACGCTCCTCCATCTCATACAGGATGTGCAGGGCCTTGGCCGCCTCCTGTCCTGCAGGGGTCAGCACAATCTGCTTCTCCTTCCCGTGTCCTCCGGGCACCAGTTCCGCCGTGCCCTTCTGCACGCACTCCTGCACGATGGTGTTC
The DNA here is from genome assembly GCA_964585055.1 of uncultured Christensenella sp. Taxonomy (GTDB): domain Bacteria; phylum Bacillota; class Clostridia; order Christensenellales; family CAG-138; genus RUG472. The sequence continues at coordinate 2,186 of CAZPCH010000272.1, forward strand.
AGGGTCGTTTTGGGAATCATCCACTCCCTGCATATCTCAATCTGAGAATGGGGGGCTCCGTCATCCAAGGCATACAGCAGCGTCAGCACCGTCTCCTTCATGCCCAGTTTTTTTGCCATGCGGGCATAGACCCCGTCCATCATGTGGGAGGCCACCATCATCCGCCGTATATCTTCTCGGTGAAAGGCCATGTTTTTTCCTCCGAAATTCTTTCGAAATAAAAATCCGAATTCGTACTTTCCCATCTTAGTACGAATTCGGATTTTTGTCAATGCTTTTGTGAGCAAGAGGGGCGGGGCGGCGGTTCGCTTTGCGAACCTTTTGGGGTCAGGGGGGCGGAACGCCCCCGGACCCCAAAGAGAAAGGCGGAGCCATTC
>CAZPCH010000273.1:0-2557 GCA_964585055.1 uncultured Christensenella sp.
ATCCACGGAGGAGGTCGCCTCGTCCAGAATCAGCATGGGCTTATCCGCAATCATGGCTCGGGCAATGGTCAGCTGCTGTTTCTGCCCCTGAGAGAGGTTCACCTGATCGTTGAGCACCGTGTCATACCCATGGGGCAGGGTGCGGATAAAGTGGTCAAGCCCCACAGCCTTGCAGGCCTGCCGCATTTTTTCTTCCGTAACGTCCTTGGTGTTGTAAATCAGATTCTCCCGAATGGTGCCTTCAAAGAGCCAGGTGTCCTGAAGCACCATGCAGAACTGGTCGTGAACGGTCTCTCTGGTCAAAGAGGCGGTGGGAATGCCGTCAATGCGGATCTCGCCGCCCTGCAGCTCATGGAAGCGCATCAGGAGGTTGACCATGGTGGTCTTGCCTGCGCCGGTGGGGCCTACGATGGCAATCTTCTGGCCGGGCTTTGCTTCGGCGGAGAAATCGTGAATGACAATCTTATCCGTGTCCTCGTAGCCGAACCTGACGTGGTCAAATTCAACCTGTCCCTTGGCCTTTTCCAGCTTGGCGGTCTTACCGCTCTCGTCCTCCATCTCTTCCGCTTCCAAGAACTCAAACACACGCTCTCCGGCGGCGGCCGCAGACTGCATGGTCTGCATGGACTGGGAAATCTGGTTCAAAGGCTGGGTGAAGTAGCGCACATACATGACAAAGGCCACGATGATGGAGAATTCAATGCTGCCGTTCATGGCCATGGCGCCGCCCACGATGCACACCGCAACATAAGCAAAGTTGCCGATAAAGGTCATCAAAGGCATCATCAGGCCGGAAAGGCAGTGTGCCCGGAAGGCGCTGTCCCGCAAGTCTCCGTTAAGGCGGTCAAAGGTTTCGGCGGCCTGCTTTTCCCCGTTGTAGGCACGCATAACCGTATGTCCGGAGAAAATCTCCTCAATGTGGCCGTTGATGGCGCCCAGGCACCTCTGCTGACGGGTGAAGTACTTCTGACTGCGGCTCATGATGAGCATCATGAGGATAAAGCCAATCACCGTGGCGGCCACAGCGGTCAGGGTCATAATCCAGTTGGTCTTCAGCATCATAACCAGACTGCCCACAAACAGGACGCACTGGGAAATCAGGTTGGCTATGCTCTGGTTCAGGGACTGGCCGATGGTGTCCACGTCGTTGGTCACGCGGGACAAAACGTCGCCGGTGGAGTTCCGATTATAGTACCACATGGGCAGGCGGTTGATTTTCCCGGAAATCTCCCTGCGCATGGACTTGGAGACCCGCTGAGTCAGGGTTGCCATAATCCACTGCTGGGTCAAAGACAAAAGCCAGCTTGCTCCATAGAAGCAAAGCAGGACTACGGCCGTTTTTGCGATGGCGTCCATGTCAATGACGCCGCTGAGAAGTCCCTTTTCCAACTGCCCTGCGATTTCCGACAGCTTATCCGGCCCCAGCAACTGCAAAATGGTGCCGCCGATGGCGCATGCAATGGCAATGGCAAACACGGGGGCATAGCGCTTGCAGTAGAGCAGAAGCTTTTTCCACGTGCCCACAAAGTCTTTGGCCTTTTCGCCGCCGCCCATTCTTCCTCCGGGGCCTCGGCGCACGGGACGGCGCTGGGCCTGCCCCATTTCATATTCTTTCCGTTCCATTACGCAAGTTCCTCCTTACTGAGCTGAGACAAGGCAATCTGCTGGTAGACCTGACAGTTTTGCATCAGTTCCCCGTGCTTGCCCATGCCCACAATGCGGCCTTCGTCCAGCACGATGATTTTGTCGGCGTCCCGAATGGTGCCGATGCGCTGGGCCACAATCAGCCGGGTGGTATCCCCGCACTTTTCGTTCAGGGCGTTCCGCAGTACACGATCCGTCTTATAGTCCAAAGCCGAGAAGGAGTCGTCAAAGATGAGAATCTCCGCCTTTCGTGCAATGGCGCGGGCAATGGACAGCCGCTGTTTCTGGCCGCCGGAGAAGTTGGTTCCTCCCTGAGCCACAAAGCCGTCGTAGGTATCCGCCAGCTTTTCCACAAAGTCCTTGGCCTGGGCCACCTCTACGGCTTCGGCAATCTCCTGCTCCGTGGGGGCAGGCTTTCCGTTGTCGCCGTAGGCAATGTTGGAGCGCACCGACCCTGAGAACAGGGTGGCCCGCTGGGAAACGTAGGCAATCTTATTGCGCAGGGCATGCTCGTCATACTCCCGCACGTCTACGCCGTCCACCAGAATCCGGCCTTCCGTTGCGTCATAGAAGCGGGGCACCAGATTGATGACCGTGCTCTTGCCGCAGCCGGTGGAGCCGATAAAGGCCACGGTTTCGCCCTTTTTCGCCGTAAAGGAGATGTCTTTGAGCACCGCTTCCTCTGCATCGGGATAGCGGAAGGTTACGTTTTTAAACTCAATCTCGCCTCTTACCCCTTCCTTGCCTTCCGTGCGGCTGCCGTTGAGGATGGCGGGCTCGGTGTCCAGCACCTCATTGATACGCTTTGCAGACACGGAGGAGCGGGGCAGAATCATAAACACCATGACCAGCATCATAAAGGACATGACCACCTGCATACCGTACTGGGTAAAGACCATCATGTCGCCAAACA
>CAZPCH010000274.1:0-2536 GCA_964585055.1 uncultured Christensenella sp.
CCGTGGAGGGGGCAGATGCGGCGGATGGGCAGCTTGGCGGCCTTTTTAAGCAGGGTCTGCACGGGAAGGCCGTACTTGCCCACAATGCCCATGTAGTACCTGCGGGCTTCGCAGGCCCAGTCCTCCTCTATATCCAAGGCGCCGAACTTGCCGAAGGCGTCGGCAGAGAACAGGGTGCCGGAGGTCTCTTCAAAGCTGAGAAGCACCTCGGGCCAATGCACCATGGGTGCGGCGATGAAGGTCAGGGTGCGCCGACCCAAGGGGAGCTTGGTGCCCTCGGCCGCAACCAGACGGCGGGAAGCATAGTCCGTGCCGAAGAACTGCTGCATCATGCCAAAGGCCTTCTGGGAGGCCACTGCTACGGCGGCAGGGTATTTTTCCATGAAGCGGGCGATGTTGGCGGCGTGGTCGGGCTCCATGTGGTGGACGATGAGGTAGTCGGGCTGACGGCCGTTTAAAGCGGCCTCCACCTTGGAAAGCCACTCATCTCCAAAGGCGGCGTCCACCGTGTCCAGCACGGCAATCTTCTCGTCCAAAATCACATAGGAGTTGTAGGCCATGCCGTTGGGAACGGTGTACTGCCCCTCAAACAAGTCCACCTCATGGTCGTTGACGCCTACATAGCGCATGTCCTGCTCCAATACAGCCTGTATATTCATAAATCTTCTCCTCTCGACAGATATCTACAGTATACAACACATCTCCCCCTTTGTCACCTGAAAATCCTGTGAAATCCCGAGCGCCTTACCCCTTTAGGCCGTTGATGAGCCAGCAGAGCAAGGAGGCGGCGATGAAACCGTACCCAACAAGGGGCGTTCTTTTTTTGTTGGGCAAAAAGCAGGGGGACAGGAAGAATAAGCCCCCATACCACAAAGCCACAGCGGCCCAGCCGGGGGACGGCAAAGGCAGAGGCGCCGAGCTTCCCAGCCAAGCGGCCTTGGAGATATACCCCAGCACCCCTCTTGGGAGAACGGCCGTCAGCTCCCCTAAGGGCGGCCAGAGAGCGTGAAATCCTATGGCCAGCCATGCGGGCACCAGAAACAGAGCCGCCACGGGGATGACCATGGGGGAAAGGAGGATGCCCGCCCACTGCACCTCTCCCATGGTTTGAGCTAACAGGGGCAAGGTGCCCAAGGCGGCGGCAAGGGAGCCGCACAAGGCCGTCCACAGGGCATTCCCCCGCCCGGACAGGACTTTGGAGAGAGGCTCCGTCAGCATATACAGCCCCCACACGGAACCGAAGGAAAGCTGAAAGCCCAGGGAAGTTAGGTTTCTTGGATCCCACAGCACCAGCAGGGAAAAGGCAAAGCTGAGAGCCCCCAGGCTGTCCTCCTGCTTTACCCCTGTGCGCATGAGAAACAGCAGGAAGACCATGATGGCCGCCCGCAGGGTGGAGGGCGCAAAGCCAGTCAGCGATACATATAAAAGCAGGACCAGCCCCGCCAGCAGTCCCCGCAGCCACCGACGGCGGCCCCGGATGAGCTTTAGCACCGCTCCGCAGAGAATGCCCACATGAAGCCCCGACACCGTCAGCAAATGCACCAGCCCGCTTTGCACAAAGGCACGGTAGGAGACATAGGAGATGTCCTCCTTGATGCCCAACAGCATGCCCTTGGCCTCCCCTGCGTAGGGAGCAAAGAGGGCTTCCGCCCGCCTTTCCACCTGCCGCCGCAAGGTCAGCACCCATTTATACACGGCAGAGCCCCGCCCTTCATACACGGTGACTTTGCTCCGAACTTCCCCGCTGCCCCGCAGTTTGGGGGCGACGGAATCTCCCCGCACAGGGGTAATGGCGGCAAGGCAGGAAATCCTGTCCCCATACCCGCCTCCCGTGCCTAAGGGTAAAAGCACTTCCAGAGTCCCTGCATATGTCTTGCCGTCTACCTGCACCGACCCCAACAGCACCCGCTCCCCTTCCTTGGATTTCTCCGGCAGGCTGACAATCTGCCCCGAAAGGGGATACCGCCCCTCCGGCAGCATATCCCGAGGTAAAAAAATACCCCTGAGCAGGGTCAGCCCCAGCACCAGCGGCAACAGACACCAATAGATTTTCTTGTACAGCAGAAACAAAGCGGCTCCCAGCCCTATTCCGCCCAGAACCAGCAACGCCCACGGCTCCAGCCTCAAGGCCAGCACCCCGCCCAAAAGCGCTCCCACAGCCCCCAACAAAATGGGTCTTGGATTCCAAAGGGGGCTTCTTTTCGTATCCAGCCTCTCTGCTTCCACGGCCTTCCCCCCTCCTTCTCCCGATAATTCAGTATACCATGGCTCCCCCCTCCCCGCAATCCTTCTCTTTTGAGGTAACAAAAGGGAGGTTTGAGGCCTCCCTACAAAGATTTATTTTCCCACGCAGAAGCGGGAGAAGATGTCGTTGAGCACCGCTTCGTCCACATCGTCGCCTGTGATGGCTCCCAGACAGTGGAGGGCTTCCCGCAAATCCGTGGCGGCGCAGTCCTCCTCCTCGGCCTGTAAAGCGGCCTTCAGCCCAATTTCCGCCTGCTCCAAGGCGTGTATGTGCCGCTCGTTGGTGATGCAC
>CAZPCH010000275.1:0-2513 GCA_964585055.1 uncultured Christensenella sp.
GGCGGAAAGGCAGAGCCTTTCTCTTGGCCAAATGGGGGAACAGTATGTTCCCCCATTTGGCCAAGGGTTCGCTTTGCGAACCCGCCGCCCCCTTGCGTCTTTTTATTCAAAAAAACGAATAAAAACGCAATTATGTGCATTTATTCCTGTTGACTTGCGAAAAAACCAAGTGTATGATATATTTGTGGAGTTTAGGAAATATTCTCCACAATCGATTACAATCACAGAATAAAAGGAGGAACTCACATGCAACCATCTTTGAGCCTGGTCTACGGGCTGTCCTTCCTGGCAGTGGCCATTGCCTTTGCCTTTGCGGTCTATCTGTATCTGTGGGTCAAGCGCCAGCCGATGGAGAACAAAGTCATTGTTCACGTATCCGGTTTGATCAAATCCGGCGCCAACACCTTCATGCGCAAGGAGTATAAAATCCTGGCCGTGTTTGCCGGTGCCGCCGCCGTCATCATCTTCCTCCTTTTACCTCAGGGCATTTGGAAGGGAGACTGGCATGAGAATTTGGGTATGGCTCTGTCCTACATTGCCGGCACCGTCCTGTCCGCCATTGCAGGAAAAATCGGCATTCTTGTGGCCACCGCTTCCAACGGCCGCGCCGCCGAAGCCGCTCAAAAGGGCATCAAGCCCGCTTTCATGGTCGGATTCCGCGGGGGCGCCGTCATGGGTCTGGCCGTGGTTGGCTTCAGTCTCATGGGCGTAGCCGCCGTACTGCTGCTCACGGGGGATTCCTCCATTGTACTGGGCTTCTCCTTCGGTGCAAGCTCTCTGGCTCTGTTCGCCAAGGCCGGCGGCGGTATTTTCACCAAGACGGCGGACGTCAGTGCCGACCTTACCGGTAAGGTGGAGCTGGGCATCCCTGAGGACGATCCTCGGAACCCTGCCGTCATTGCCGACAACGTAGGCGACAATGTAGGCGATGTAGCCGGCATGGGCGCCGACCTGTTCGATTCCAACGTTGCTTCCATGGCCGCCGCCTTGGTGCTGGCCCAGAGCATTGACGGAGGCCTCAAGGGCGTCAACACCATGACCGTGTTCCTGTATGCCGCTCTGGGTCTGCTCTCTTCCATTCTGGGCATTGCCACTGCCCGCATCAGCAAGAACGGAAACCCCACAAAAGCCCTGAACTCTTCCACCTATGTGACCACCGCCATCTATATGCTTCTCACGGCCCTGGCCACCTTCCTCTTTGAGGGCTTTAGCTGGCGCATCTGGGGCGCCTCCGCCGTAGGGCTTCTGGTCGGCGTCATCATCGGCATTACCACCGACTACTTCACCGACGATACCAAGCCCATTGTCAAAAAGGTGGCTAAGGCCTCCGGTTCCGGCCCTGCCTTCACCGTTCTGTCCGGCATCTCCTACGGCTTCATCTCCATTCTGCCGGCCATGATCGGCATTGCCGTTTCCGCCCTCTTTGCTTACTACATCTGCGCCCCCCTGGGCAGCGGCTACGCTCTGTTCGGTATTGCCATGGCCGCCGTAGGCATGCTGTCCATCGTCGGCATGATTATCTCCAACGACGCTTACGGCCCCATCGTCGACAACTCCCGCGGTCTTGCGGAAATGGGCGGTCTGGGAGAAGAAACCATTCAGATTTGCGACGAGCTGGACTCCGCCGGCAACACCGTAAAGGCCGTGACCAAGGGCTTCTCCATCAGCGCCGCCGGCCTTACCGTAATCAGTCTGTTGGGTGCCTTTATGGCCGAAGTCAATGAGGTGCTGGCCGCTTCCGGCAAGAAGCTTCTCACGGGCTTTGACATTATGGATCCCACCGTCTTCTTCGGCACGCTGATCGGCGCCGCCATCCCCGCCGTCTTCTCCGCCATGCTTATGCTGGGCGTAGACAAAAATGCACAGCGCATGGTCGCCGAAATTCACCGTCAGTTCCGTGAAATCGCCGGTCTGCGGGAAGGCACCGGCAAGCCCGAATACGATAAATGCATCGACATCGCCACCCAAGGCGCTTTGCGGGAGCTGATTCCCGCCGGTCTTATGACCATTGTGGCCACGGTAGCGGTGGGCTTTATCGGCGGCGTCAAGGCTATCGGCGGCTTCCTTTTGGGGAACATCGTCAGCGGTCTGCTGCTGGCTCTGTTCATGTCCAATGCAGGCGGCCTCTGGGACAATTCCAAGAAGTACGTGGAAGCGGGGAACGAAGGAGGCAAGGGCTCCGAAGCCCACAAAGCCGCCGTAGTGGGCGACACCGTAGGCGATCCCTTCAAGGATACGGCAGGCCCCTCCATCAACACCCAGATTACCGTAGTGTCTCTGGTAGCCTCCCTGCTGGCGCCCCTCTTTGTCGCATTCTCCCTCTTCGGTTAATCGCATACTCCCTCTTGCGGAGCATAAACAAGGGTCTGCCTTCGGGCAGACCCTTTTGCGTGATGCGGGGAACGGGGGGCGGCGGAAAGGCGGAGCCTTTCGCTTGGCCAACGGGGGGAGCGTGCCGCTCCCCCCCTTTGGCAAAGGTTTCGCAAAGCTAACCCGCCGCCCCCCGGCCGCTT
>CAZPCH010000276.1:0-2511 GCA_964585055.1 uncultured Christensenella sp.
GTCGGAAACCCGCCGGGGAATCCCCCGCTTGAGAAGCAGACCCAGTCCCCCTCCAAGCAGGATGGCCCCGGCGTTGATCAGGGTACCTAAGCCCCGCATTTACTTTTTCTCCACAGAGAGGGTGATACTCTCCCCGCTGATGTTCCATTCCTTCTCATAGCCGGAAAGCCCCGCTTCCACGGTATCGGCCAGCGTGTCGGCGCCGATGACGGCGGCGTTCTTTTGGAGGATGTCCCCCAGCTTGCCCCCGGCGGTGTAGCCCACCCGAATGTGGTCGGCCACCTCAAAGCCCGCTTCCTTGCGCATGGTCTGCAGCTTGCTGGTCAGCTCCCGCACCAGCCCCTCTTCAATGAGTTCGGGGGTCAGGTTGGTATCCAGCACCACGGTCAAATTCCCCTCGGAGGCAGAGACGAGGCCGGCCTTCTGGACGGAGGAAACGAGGATGTCCTCTTCCGTCAGTTCCACCACGGCTCCCTGAGCTTCAAAGGCATACTTGCCCTCTGCCTTGACGGCGGCCACAATGCGGTCTCCCGCACCCTCTTCGTTCATATGATTGCGGATGGCGCCCAGCAGTTTTCCGTACTTGGGCCCCAAGGTGCGAAGCTGAGGCTTGACGCTGTAGCTGATGAAGCCGGAAGCGTCCTCCACAAAGCGAACCTCCTTCACGTTCAGCTCCTCGGCGATGATGGCCTTGTAGCCTTCGGGCAAGGGCGCACCCTGAACGTACATGGCGGGCAGGGGCTGGCGAATCTTCATGGCCGCATCGTTGCGGGCGCTTCTGCCCAAGGTGACCATGGCCAGAGCCTTTTCCATGTCCTCTTCCAGCTCGTGATCCACAAAGCTGTCGTCGGCTGCGGGGAAGTCGCACAGATGGACGCTCTCGGGCATGTCCTTCTCCACACGGCGGACGATGTTCTGGTACACCGCCTCGCTCATAAAGGGCGTGAAGGGGGCGCACAGCAGGGTCAAGGTCTTCAGCACGGTATACAGGGTCATGTAGGCCGCTTCCTTATCGTCGGTCATCTCACTGCCCCAGTATCTGTCACGGCAGCGGCGGACGTACCAGTTGGACAGCTCCTCCACAAAAGCCTGCAGCTCTCTGCCGGCTTCGGTGATCTTCAAAGCCTCCAGATCCTCGTCCACGGTGTGTACCAGGGTCATAAGACGGGAGAGCACCCAGCGGTCCATGAAGGACAAATTCTCCTTCTTCAGGCTGTGCTCGGCGGGATTGAAGCTGTCAATATCCGCATAGAGGGTATAGAAGGCGTAGGTATTCCAGAAGGTGCCCATGAACTTGCGCTGGAGCTCGGAGACGGCGTCCCCGGAGAAGCGGCTGGGCAGCCAGGGGCTGGAGGCGGTGTAGAAGTACCAGCGGACGGCGTCGGCCCCCTGCTTGGTCAATACTTCCGCAGGGCTGACCACGTTCCCCAGATGCTTGCTCATCTTCTTGCCGTTCTTGTCGCACACCAGACCCAGCACCAAACAGTTTTTGAAGGGTGCTTCGTCAAAGAGAAAGGTGGCGATGGCCAGCTGGGTGTAGAACCAGCCCCGGGTCTGATCCACGGCCTCGCTGATGAAGTCGGCGGGGTAGCGGCGCTCAAACTGCTCCTTGTTTTCAAAGGGATAGTGCCACTGGGCAAAGGGCATGGAGCCGGAGTCGAACCAGCAGTCCATAACCACGCTCTCCCGCTTCATGGCGCCGCCGCACTTGGGGCAAAGTACGTTTACCCGATCGATGTAGGGCTTGTGAAGCTCCAGATTCTCGGGATAGTTCGTGGACATGGACTTAAGCTCTTCCCGGCTGCCCATAACGTGAATCTCACCGCAGTCCTGGCAGACCCACACGGGGAAGGGCGTGCCCCAGTACCGCTCACGGGTGACGTTCCAGTCCACCACGTTTTCAAGGAAGTTGCCCATGCGGCCGGTGCCGATGGTCTCGGGAATCCAGTGAATGCTCTTGTTGAAGGCCAAAAGCTTGTCTTTTACGGCCGTCGTCTTAATGAACCAGCCTTCACGGGCGTAGTAGATAAGGGGGGTGTCGCAGCGCCAGCAGAAGGGGTAGCTGTGCTCAAAGGCGGGGGCGGAGAAGAGCTTGCCCTGCTCCTCCAGGGACTTGAGAACGGGCTTGTCCGCATCCTTTGCAAAGAGACCGTCAAAGGGGGTGCCGCCGCACAGATGGCCGCTGGTGTTGACAAGCTGGAGGAAGGGAAGATCCCACTCCCGGCCTACCCGGTTGTCGTCCTCACCAAAGGCGGGGGCAATGTGCACCACGCCCGTGCCTTCGCCCAGAGTGACGTATCCGTCGGATACCACCCGATAGCCCTTCTTTCTCTGGAAGAGAGAAGACATATCAAACAGAGGCACATACTCCGTGCCCACCAGCTTTTGGCCGGGGAAGCGGTCGAGAATCTCCGCATCCTCCCCCAGCACGCTGCCTACCAGCGCCTCGGCCAGAATGTAGACCTGCTCCTCCTTCTTGGCACGGACATAGGTCTCCTCAGCGTTTACGCA
>CAZPCH010000277.1:0-2507 GCA_964585055.1 uncultured Christensenella sp.
GAACTGGCAGCTTAATTTGTTCCTTTTTTGTGTCTGCTAACTATTGACTATTTCAGGGATTGACCGCTCCTTTTTGCATGATAGGTATGCAGACCCCTGCGTGTGTTTACGAAAAGCGAATCTTAAGCAAATCTACCGCCTGAGTGCCCTGATAGCGAAGATACAGGGGATGGGTGCCCAAAAGGCAGAGCCGGGTTTGGGCGGTGTCCCACTGCTCGGAGGGTGTGACGGAAATTTGCCCCGCTTGTTCTCTCCCCTCTTCATCCGTAGAAATGAGGAAGCTCCCCTGTCCTGCGCCTCTGGTAGTTATGGACAGGGTAACTTCGCCGTCAAAGCGAAAATACTTAAAGCCAATCAAGGTGCCCTGCTGAATGTTGGTGATGTACCGTTCCCCCTCCCCGTGGGTGATGTAGGGAATGTCGGCATTGACCACACGATTGGTGGCATGGGGCATCTGTCCGTTGGTCAGGTTGCAGGCGATGGGCGCAGGATACGTTCCGTCTGCCCGAAGGGGGCCGCCGTTCAGGCCGCAGCTTGTGCAGGGTGCCTGTGCAATGGAACCGTCCGCCTCGATGCAAACAGGTTCTGCACAGGCCTGACGGCTGTAGGTGGAGTTATGGGTCTGGCGGTGATAGAAGATATACCACTGTCCCCGAATGCATTCCAGACTGCCGTGGTTGTTGGCCGTCATGTTCAGCCTGTCCTCTCCCTTGCGCCCGTGAAGCCCCACATCCCCGTTGGACTGCAAAATCCCCCTATACACAAAGTCCCTGTCCGGATACGGGCTGGTGGCATAGCAAAGCATGTTGCTGTTTTCATCGGAGTAAATAAAGTAATAGAGGCCGTTGATTTTGCGGATGGAGCTGGCCTCGTAAAAACCGTGACCTTCAAAGGAAGTGCCCCAGGCCATGAACTGGCTGGGCACAATGCGGGTGGGCTCGCTGATTACGGTCAGCATGTCCTCTCCCAGCACCACATGATTGGCGCCCATGACATCCTCCGGTTCACTTAGAAGCTGTTCCCGAGTTCTATGAAAGAGCATTTGCTCCGCCCCTAGCAAAAACTGCCGCAGCTGTTCCTTGGGCATACTGCGAAAATCCGGCAGAGGCTGTCCCCCTTGAGCACCGTGCCCCGGTTCTCCTTGACCCTCCCCGCCCCCGTGGGCATCGGCGGCCACCAGCGAAAGCGCCCAGCCATAGTATAGGCGAATGACGCCGTCATCGTTAAGCACGGCGGGGTCTGCAGGCAAATACTTTAAAAAGGGCGTGCCGTCGGGATTGCGCACATAGCCCAAATATTCATACCTTCCCGCCGGGGTATCGCACACGGCCACGCCGATGGGGGTGTTATGATCGTCTCCCTCGCTGCCGATGCCGCCGCTGATGCCGTAATACATATAGTAGCGGCCGTCATTGCCCTGCACCACGTCCGGGGCGTAAAGGTCGGCAAAGTCTCCCCGAACCCGTGGATCCTGCTTGGCTTCATAAATGATTCCCTCGCTCCGCCAGTCGGACAAATCCTCCAAGGGGGCTGACCAGCCTACATAGTTGCCCTCGGCGCAGTACCGCTGACCGCCCTCCGTATCGTGGGAACCGAAAAGATAGATTCTATTGCCGATCACATGGGGCTCTCCGTCGGGAATGTATTCGTCCAAGGGCAAAAAGGGATTGAATACTTGCTTTTTCATATGCGCTCCTTACCGTTCGTTGGGGATTTGCTTTAGGGCACGGTTTAGCTGTTCCACGGTTTCTTCGGGGAGATTTCCGTAGGACAGGGCCGTGCGCAGGGTCATCTTTGTCCCCATGCCCAGATCCGCCTTTTTATTTTGCTCCTCCGCCTTTGCCAATCTGTCTCCGTACTTTTCCTCTACGGTCTTCTGCATGGCCTGAAGCATGGGAGCAAGAACCTTTTGCGCTTCTGCATTGGCCATCAGATGGCCTACGGTGCAGTCCACGCTGAGATAGGGCTCAAAATCCCCGTTGACGTGTCCGCCGCACAAAGGCTCCGTCATGGCGCCCATGCCGAAGTCCCCGAACATATCCTTTAGCCATGCAATGCTGTCGGACACCCAGTTTCTTACCCGACTGCAGACCGGCGTTCCGGGAAGCAGGACGGAGGAATTGGCAACGCTAAAGCCGTGAGGGCCGTATCCATAGACATGGGACTCAAAGCTAATGCCGTATTCCGCCAAAGCGCAGGTGAAGCGGAGGGTGTTGCTGATGGGCACCAGCGTATCCGTTCTGGCGGCAAAGACGAAGCAGGGACAGGTATGCTGATTCACGGCGGCGATAAGGTCGGGAGCCGTTTTCTCGCAGGCACGAGCCATATCGCCCTCGGTGACGGGGTAGCCCATAATGGCCGCATTGGGCTTATTTTTAGCCATGGTAGCCGCCGCTCCCGCCAGATGTCCTCCGGCGGAAAAACCGATGACGGCCACCTTGTCAGGGTAAAGATGCCAGTCTTCCCCTTTGCTTCGAATCAGCTCCATGGCCTGCTCATAGTCCTCC
>CAZPCH010000278.1:0-219 GCA_964585055.1 uncultured Christensenella sp.
CCAAGGCATGGCGCTGGCCATCATAAGCCGCATATACTCCTTCAAGGGCTCGGCGGAAGCACGGCTGCTCCGCTGGAGACGGTCGGGGTCTACCCCCTTTAAGTTCTCGGGGTTCCCGGAGGCAAGGCTCAGGCGGCCTGCACCCTGACGGGCATAGTCCGTTAAAAACCGCACCCGCCACTCGGGGCACTCGTCAAAGACGGCGTCGTCCCCGTGGAG
>CAZPCH010000278.1:229-2497 GCA_964585055.1 uncultured Christensenella sp.
ATCGGCGCACAGGCGTGCCATCTGGGCCTGATCCACCTGACAGTTGATGATCAGGGTCTGCCCCTTTTCCAAGTTGATGCCCACGTCCACCAGCAGATGGGCGTATTCCCGCAGTTTATCCTCAAAACTCGGCATAGTCATTTCCTTTCTCTTTTTGTCTTTATTACTTAAGAAGGGACGGTGCGACCCGTCCCTGTTGTGCGTGTTTTTATCGGAGGTTACTCCTCAATCTCAGCATGTTGGGCGGCGGCGAAATGGGGTCTGCCCACAAGGAGGAAGACACAGCCTGCCACGAACAGCAGAATCAGGCTCAAAATGCCCAAGCTGGCCTTGCCGGTGATGCCGAAGACCAAAGCGTACAGGGCGGGGCCGATGACGGCGGCGAACTTTCCGAAGATATCCATGAAGCCGAAGTACTCATTGGAGCGTTCCGGGGGAATAATCTGGCCGAAGTAGGAGCGGGACAGAGCCTGAATGCCTCCTTGCACCGTGCCTACCATGGTGGCAAGAATCCAGAAGAGCACCTGCCCGATGGACAGCGCCTGCGCTTCCGTCATGCCCAGCATATCGTGGAAGTCAATGAAGAAGCCCATGAAAAAGCCTATGATGGTGATGAGGGCATAGACCCCCACGGCGATGCCGATGAGCTTCAAAGCGCCGTACTTTTTCCCCCAGTTTCCAAAGAGAATGGAGAAGGGCATGGCCACAATTTGGGTGACCAGCAAAGCCAAAATCATGCCGATGGAGCCCAGTCCCAAGGTAGAGCCGTAGTTGGTGGCCATGGAGATGATGGTGTCCACGCCGTCAATATAGAAGAAGTAGGCCAGCAGGAAGAAGAGGACGGCCTTGTTGTTTACAATGCTCTTGAGGGTCTTCACCACGTTCTTCAACGCCTCTCTGCCAAGCTGGGCGGGAGGGGTTTCCACATAGTGCTTCTGCTCCACGTTTTTCCAGAAGGGGATGGAGAAAACCAGCCACCAAACGGGGACGATGGCGATGGCAATCTTGTAGCCCAGCATGTTGTCCAGACCCATGAGCACCATGATGACAATGGACAGAACAAAGGGGATGGTGCTGCCGCCGATGTAGCCCATGGCATAGCCCCAGGCGGAGACCTTGTCCATGCGGTCCTTGGTGGTGACGTCCGTCAAAAAGCTGTCATAGATCAGGCAGGAGCCGGAGAAGCCCACACGGCTGAGCATGAAGCCGAGGATCATGAGCACCCAGTTGTCAAAGACGGCCATGACCAGAGTGAAGACTACGCCCACGAGCATAAAGATCTTCCACAGCTTCTTTTTCATGCCCTTGAAGTCTCCGATGGCGCCCAAAAAGGGAGCCATGACGGCCACAATTAAGTTGGCGAAGGAGACGGCATAGCCGTAGATGTTGTCGATGGCTTCGGCGTTGGCCAGCTGCCCGATGACCATGGCAAAGTAAATGGGCCAGATGGCGGCGGCGATGTTGGTTGCCCAGATGGAGTTGGCCCAGTCATAGAGAATCCAGCTTTTCTCTGTCCTGCTGAAGCCTTTCCAGCCTTTTTTCGTTTGAAGCTCTTTTGTTTCCAAGGTTCTATCCTCCTTGTTGAATCTTTTTATATTATGACACAATCCGTCGCCGGGCGCAATGCAGTTTTCCCATTTGGTCTACTTGTTTTTCATTGTGACTACTAATGGCGAAACCACCATTCCCGTAATTTCGTATGGTACAGTGCCTCTACAAAACATAAGGGAGGCGATTTTTATCTTTCACTGTACCCGTCAAATGCTCCTGTCCGGCGTGCTGCTGGGGAGCTTTCTTATTTCCGTGACCCAAGTCTGCGGGGAGCCTCAGGGGGAACGGCTTAAAAACGTCTTTGCTCCGGTCATCCGTCAGGCAGAGCTGGTGGTCTCTGCTCCCGGTAATACCCCTGCGCCCACGGCTACCCCTACCCCTGTGCCTACGGCTACGCCTGCGCCCACCCCCACTCCGGCGCCGACCCCCTTCTCTTTGCTCTGGTTCTCGGACACCCAGGTCTATGCCTACAAGTACCCCAAGGTCTTCAACAGCATGGCGGCCTTTGCGGTGAATCACAGGGAGGAGCTCAACGCCCTGTGCGTGGTGCATACGGGCGACATTGTGGACAACCGCAGGATGGAGCGGCACTGGAAGAACGCCGCCCACGCCATCGGATTGATGAAGGACAAGATTCCCTTTTACTGCGTGGCGGGGAACCACGACGTGGGGGCGGACAAGCCGGACTATGCCTATTATTTCGACTATGATTTAAAC
>CAZPCH010000279.1:0-2494 GCA_964585055.1 uncultured Christensenella sp.
CGGCCGGAGAAGACCTGCAAAAGGGTGTCGGTAAGGGGGCTGGGGGAGGCGCCGGTCAAATCATAGACCGTCAGGTGCCGAGGGGCCATGCTGACCAGCAGGCTCACCAGCCCCTCCTGAGAGGGGTCGGCGTACTCGATGCACAGGGCTTGCCGGTCGGTGAGAGTGCAGCTCCCGTCTTTGTGCAGGCATAGCTGCAGTTCCTCCAGCTTTTCCGGCTGTTCTTGCACATAGCCCTGCAAAAGGGAGACAAGCTCCCCGTACTCCTTTTGCAAAAGCAAGCCCGCCGCCGCCTGCTCCAAACACAACTGCCAGAACAGCAAAGTGCCCTCCATGCAAAAGCGCAGATAGCCCTCCAAACACAGCACCCGCTCCTGCTGCAGATACTCCGTCAGCCGCCGTTTCACGGGAGATACGTCCTCCTCCGCCCGTGCGCTTTGGAGGGCGGAGTGCACCAGCCTCTGCTTTTCCTCCAGAGTAAAGGGGGTGGCGTCGGCCATGGAGGCCAAAACGAAGGGGAGCAGATCCCGGCACAAAAGGCCGCAGACCGCTTCTCCCAAAGCCTCGGCGCTTTTGGGACAGCGGAGGGTCACGGCACAGCC
The DNA here is from genome assembly GCA_964585055.1 of uncultured Christensenella sp. Lineage (GTDB taxonomy): Bacteria > Bacillota > Clostridia > Christensenellales > CAG-138 > RUG472. The sequence continues at coordinate 603 of CAZPCH010000279.1, forward strand.
CCCGGCCGCTTCTCCCAAGGTAAAGGGAACCCGGGCGGCACGAAGACGCCGTCCCAGCAGAGCGGCGGTGTCAATGTCATATTCAAATGTGCGGATGATCCAGGACGGCATCTCGTTTTCCTTCCTTGAAGCCTGCTTTTGTGCAAAAGGCACGGGGCGTAAAAGCCTATGCAGTATCTTATGAAATCTGCAGCTTATTCTGTGCCGATTTTGCCTTCTTCTTTCCATGCAATTTTTACCGATAGGGGACAGGAAGGCTCTGTACCCACAGGTGCGGAAGAAAAAATATATAAAACTGCATAAAAATTTGCAAAAACCCCTTTACAAACGAATAAAATGGGAGTATTATGTCAAAAAACGCAAGGAGGAAAGAAACATGACGATGTATAGCCGCTTGTTTAAGCCCGCAGTGGGGCTTCTTTCCTTCCGCTCCCTGTTTCTGTCCCTGGCGCTGATTCTGGTTAGCGTCGTTATTCTGGTATCCGTTATTATTAGCAGGATAACCGCATAGGGCAGGGATGCAAATCGAAAATCAACGGTTCTGCAAACCTTGCAGGGCCGTTTTTTTATGAGTAACGATAGGAGGACAAAACAATGAAACGAACTGTATGTACACGCATGATGGCAATGGCGGCGGCCTTTATGTTGCTGCTGGGGCTTATTGGATGCGGCGGAAATAGCCAGAAGAAGGCGGATGATACCATTCGTGTGGGCATGATGGGCCCCTTCACCGGGGATGCCGCCGTATACGGGCTGGCTGTGCGCAACGGCGTGGAGCTGTATATGAATCAGTATAATGAGAATGGCGGCGTCAACGGCAAGAAGATTGAGATGTTCTTCTATGACCAGAAGGGAGATTCCACCGAGTCCATCACCGCCTTCTCCCGCATGGTGGAGCAGGACGGCATCACCGCCCTCATCGGGGACGTGCTCACGGGGAACACCATTGCCGTTGTCGGCGAAGCGTATCCTTTGAACATGCCCATGATTACCGCTTCTGCTACGGCGGCAGAGGTCACCTACGACGAGAAGACGGACACGGTCTACAGCAACGTGTTCCGCACCTGCTTCATCGACCCCTTCCAGGGACAGAAGATGGCCGCTTTTGCCTATGAAAAGCTGGGCGTCAAGACGGCGGCAGTTATCTTTGAGAACGGCAACGACTACTCCGTAGGTCTGAAGAACGCCTTCGTAGACGAGTGCGGCAAGCTGGGCATTGAGATTGTGGACGAGGAAGGCTACGCTGACGGAGACGTGGACTTCAAAGCCCAGCTCACCAACATCATGAGCAAGAACCCCGACGTGGTCTTCTGCCCCAACTACTATGAGGATGACGGTTTGATCATCTCTCAGGCTCGGGAGATTGGCCTCAACGTTACCTTCCTGGGAGGTGACGGCTGGGCAGGCGTCAACAAGTACGCTTCTGCGGAAGACCTGGAGGGCAGCTACTACTGCTCCGCTTACGCCGCCGGCACCGAGCAGGTAGCCGCCTTTGAGGAAGCCTATGTGGAAGCCTACGGCAAGGACACTCTGAGCATGTTTGCGGCCCTTGGCTACGATGCGGCCATGTGCATGTGCAAGGGCTTGGAAGCGGCGGAAGCCTCCGGCTATGAGCAGGGCTCTGAGGAATACAAGCAGGCAGTCATCGACGGCATCCGCACGGGTTGCGGCGAGATCTCCGGCATCACCAGCCCCACGGGCTACACCTTTGACGAGCACAACAACCCCATCAAAGCGGCGGTCATCATGAAGCTGGTGGGCGGAAAAGAAGTTTACGACCAGACCTATTAAGCATTTGCTTCCCTAATCATGGCGGCCTCCCCCGTAAAAGCAATGCCATTAACTTAAGGATTTGTTTTCTCTCCCCCCGTCTCAAGCCTCACCAGTGGGTT
>CAZPCH010000280.1:0-2488 GCA_964585055.1 uncultured Christensenella sp.
TGCCCTTGGCCTTCATGCGAGCAACCTTCTCCGCCGTGGCCTTCTGCAAAAGGGCCAAAGCCTGCTTTTTCATGGCATTGCCCGTGGAGACGATGGCGGCCGCCTGCACGCCCTGGCTCTCATAGTACCGAATCCAAGCCTTTACCCGGGCGGGGTCGGCCAAGTCCGCCTTGTTCAAAAAAATCAGCCGCTGGCGGGTTCTGAACAGGCTGTCAAAGTCCGGGTTTCTGGTGGCGGCAGGGGCACGGGCGTCCACAATCTCCGCCACGGCATCCACCATTTTGATATTCTCCTGAAGCATCCGCTTGGCCTTGGCCATGTGCCCCGGGTACCAGTTGATCTGCTGCATACTTGCTCCTTTACTCTATCTTGCAGGTCTTCTTCTTTGAAAAAAGCCCTGCATAAACAAAAAAGCCCCGCTTTTAGGCGGGGCTCACACATCTTATTTCTCCACGATGCGCTCACGGATCTTGGCAGCCTTACCGGAACGCTCTCTGAGGTAATACAGCTTGGCCCGGCGAACCACACCGTGACGAACCACTTCGATGCGGCCGATGCGGGGGCTGTGATAGGGGAAGGTACGCTCTACGCCTACGCCGTAGGAAATGCGGCGGACGGTGAAGGACTTGCGGATGCCGCCGCCTTCCATCTTGATGACGGTGCCTTCGAAGTTCTGCAGACGCTCACGGTTGCCTTCTACAACCTTTACGAATACGCGAACCTGATCGCCAATCTCCAGCTCGGGAAGATCGCTGCGAAGCTGTTCTTTTTCCAACTCTTTGATGATGTCAGACATGATTAATTTTTCTCCTTCGTTCATTTTTGAGCGATACAGGCGTTCATGCCCCGCAGGTACAGAGGACCACCCAATGCCACAACAAGCGATATTATAGCACTTCCCCTTGGGAAATGCAAGCACTATTTTTCCTTATTTCCCCTTATTTTTATACCCTCGGCCATAGGTGCCCAAAAGCTCGGGACGGTTCTCTCTGGTCTTCTCCATGGCCTCATGGTGCCGCCACGCTTCAATGTTGGCGGCGTGTCCGCTGAGAAGCACCTGCGGCACCTCCATGCCTTCGAACACGGCGGGACGGGTATACTGGGGATACTCCAGCAGTCCTTTGCTGAAGGACTCGTCCCCTGCGCTCTCCCCGCTGCCTAAAACCCCGGGCACAAAGCGGGACACGCAGTCCGTCAGCACCATGGCGGGCAGTTCACCCCCGGTGAGGATGTAGTCCCCAATGCTGACTTCTCCGTCCATCAGGGTCATGACCCGCTCGTCCACCCCCTCATAGTGGCCGCAGAGCAAGAGCAAGCGGGGGGATTCCGCCAGCTTTGCCGCTCCCTTGGTGGTAAGCAGAGGGCCTCTGGGGGTCATAAGCAGGCGCACGGCCTCATGATTGGGATCCACCGCCTCTATGCAGGAGAAGATGGGCTGTGCCAGCATGACCAGCCCTGCACCGCCGCCGAAGGGGTAATCGTCGGTCTTCAAGTGCTTGTTTTGAGCATAGTCCCGAATGTTGTGCAGACGGATGTCCAGCACGCCCTTTTCCCGGGCCCGCTTGAGAATGGACTCGGAGAAGGGGCCCTGGAACATGTCTGGAAAGAGGGTCAGAATGTCAATCCGCAAAGAGCCCCACCTCCCGGAGCACGTCGCTGTTGAGCACCATGCGCCCGGCGGAAATGTCCACCTCATGGAGGAGCTTTTTCAGCGCCGGCAGCATGAGCTTGCCGCCGTTGACCTCATACACATCGTTGGCGCCGGTTTCATACACGTTGGTAATCTTCCCGTAGGCGTTCCCCTCCGTGTCCAGCACCTCCAGACCGATTAAGTCCGCCACAAAGTAGGTGTACGCAGGCAGTTCCACCGCATGGGCTCTGTCCACGCACAAATAGCCGTTGCGCAGTTTTTCCGCCGCCTCGGGGGTATCGTACCCTTCCAAATGGACGATGACGGCCTCCCCCGCTGCAGAAAGCACAGAAAGCCGCACGGGGCTATATTGCCCGTGCAGCTCCAGAAAACAGGTTTTGAGCCCCTTGAAGCGCCCCGCATCGTCGGTAGTGGGGTTCACCTTTACGGCACCCCGCACCCCGTGGGGTCTTGCAATGAGCCCGATACGCAGGTAGGGGGCAATCACAGGATGTCCACCACGTACTTCTTCTCGGAACGAACGGAAGAAGCCTTGACAATGGTGCGGATAGCCTTGGCAATGCGTCCCTGCTTGCCGATGACCTTGCCCACATCCGCAGGATCCACGGACAGCTCGATGACGGTGGCGTCCTTCTCCTCACGGGTATTGACCTTTACGGCCTCGGGGTTGGTTACCAGACTTTTGGCAATAAACAGTACCAGCTCGTCCATAGCTTAGTCGATGACGCCGTTCTTCTTCAGCAGCACCCGTACGGTGTCGGTGGGCTGAGCGCCGTTCTTAATCCACTGGGCGGCCTTCTCGGTGTCCACCTTCAGCTCAACGGGCTCGGCAATGGG
>CAZPCH010000281.1:0-2486 GCA_964585055.1 uncultured Christensenella sp.
AAGGCTCCGCTTTTTTCCAGCCTTGGGTGCCTGTTCCGAAAGGCGGCGTACAAGGGCTCCAGCTCCTGAGAGAGAATGAGCAATAGTCCGTTGCTAAGTCCCCACAAAGCATAGTTCCACCCCGACCCGTGCCAAAGCCCCGTAGCAAGCCAGGTAACCAAAATGGCCATATACAGGGGGAGGCGGGTGAAAAAGCCCCCCCTGTACTTCCGCCGCAGGGCGGTATTCAGCTTCAGCATGGGCTTGCTGATGCTTAAGGGATAAAAGATGTAGTCCCGAAACCAGCTTCCCATGGAGATATGCCAACGGTTCCAATACTCCGCCAGCCCCTTGGATAAATAGGGAGCGTGAAAGTTTTCCATGGGCGCCACCCCAAAAAGGGCCGCCGCTCCCAAGGCAATGTCCATGCCCCCCGTAAAGTCGCAAAGAAGCCGTATGGCATAGAGCCCCATGCCCAAGGCCGTAACCGCCCCAGAAGGAGCCGTGAGAGAAAAGCATGCGGCCACGGCTTCCGTCAGCCTGTCGGCTATGACCAGCTTTTTAAAGTACCCCCACAGCATGCGCAAAAGCCCCTTTTCCCCCGTGTCCCAGGTGGGGCGGGTGCCTGAAAAGAGGGTCTTGCTCAAACTGTCGTAGCGGCTGATGGGGCCCTGTATAAGCTGAGGGAAAAAGGAGATAAAGAGGGCAAAGCGGAAAAAGTGCTTTTCGGGAGGATACTTCCCCCGCTGTACATCGATAAGATAGCCCAGCCCCTGAAACATGTAGAAGCTGAGCCCCACGGGCAGCAGTACGCCCCCGGAGACCTTTGCAAAGAGGCCGAAATATTTGCACCCGGCCAAGATTCCAAGGTTCAAAAGCAGTACGCTCAAAAAGACCAGACGCCGCCGTGCCTTTCCCTTGGCCTTAACTGCCTTCTTTTCCTCCTTGGTCAGCTCCTTATGGGCGGAAAGATAGCTTTTCTCCCTTTCCCCCATAAGCCCCAATTGGAGCCCCCCAAGGTACACCGTCCCCGTGGTCAAGGCAAGAAAGGGCAGGCAGTGTAAGCCCGCCAAGGCGTAGAATCCCCAGCTTCCTATGAGCAGCGCCCACCAGCGCTTCTTTTGAGGCAGGAGGCAGTATACCCCCAGCAGGGCTCCCACAAACAGGGGGAAGCCGTAGGACACAAAGCTCAACTTATTCCTCCGCCCGCTTTTGAATCAAAGCATACAAAGTTTTGGCGGAGAAGAAGTTTTCGGGCACAATGTCCACGGCCTCCAGCTCCACCTCGTATTCATCGCACAGCGCCCCTACCAGAGACACGATGTCAAAGGAGGTCAGAAGCTTCCGCTCAATGAGCCCCTCCTCCTTGTCAAAGTCCACTCCGGGACGAAGCTCTCCCAGCAACTCTAAAAGCTGATTGTATTCCATACACCTTTCTCCTTGTTTCTTTACTCCTTGGCGTAGATGTCCTTCAGCCCTCGGCGGTCAATCTTGCCGTTGGGCGTAAGGGGCAGTTTCTCCAGATGCACCAGTCCCTGAGGCTGCATATAGGCAGGCAGTGCCCTCTGCAGAGCCGCCTGCACCTCGCTCTGCGCCCCGTCCCCTGCATAGATGAGCAGAATCCTCTGCCGCTTCTGCCAGTACACGCAGGCACAGCTTGCCACCCCCTTGCATGCGGCGGCGGCGGCCTCAATCTCCCCCAGCTCAATGCGGTGTCCCATGTGCTTGATCTGCTGATCCCCCCGCCCAAGGAAGATTAAGTTCCCGTTTTCGTCCCGGCGGCCCAAGTCCCCCGTGCGGTAAATGCGCTCCGGGTAGGCATGCTGCAGGGGATTTTGCACAAAGGCGGCGGCGGTGCGCTCAGGGTCGTTGTAGTAGCCCAAAGTCACGCAGGTGCCCCCGATGCAGATTTCCCCCTCACGGCTCTCCCGCCCCTCTTCATCTAAGAGGAAGATCTTGGTGTTGGGGAAGGGCTTGCCGATGGGGATGACGTCCCCTTCCTCCCCGGTGACGGGGTAAAAACAGCTCATACCCGTACACTCCGTAGGCCCGTACAGGTTGAAAAAGACCGCATTTTTGCAGGTCTCCCGCCAGATTTTCAGCTGTTTGGGAGGAAACACCTCGCTGCCGAAGCAGATTCTCTCCAGATACTTCGGCTCCACGGCCTTAAAGGTGCGCAGGGAGGACACAAGGCTTAAGGCCGAGGCCACCCAGCACAGGGTGTTGATTTTATGGGCGTTGAGGTACTCCACCAGCTTTACCGGCTGGACAAACAGCTCTCTTGGAATGAGGTACGCCGTTGCCCCCAGCACCAGCACGCTGAGAAGCTCCTTCAAAAAAGCGTCGAAATACAGGGGAGACTGGCACCCCAGCACACTGCCCTCATGCATGCCCACGGCAGGAAGAAAGTGCTCTGCATAGTCAACAACCGACCGATGGCAGGCGCACACCCCCTTGGGAAGCCCCGTGGAGCCGGAGGTGAAGACGATGTAGGCTGGATCCGTGTC
>CAZPCH010000282.1:0-2457 GCA_964585055.1 uncultured Christensenella sp.
TACAAGGCCAGTTTCAAATCGCCCTCGTGAATCTTCCCCCATTTTCTCAGAGGAATGGCAAAAAGGACGGTCAGCACGGCGGGCAATATAAAGCTGATGAGCAGAAGGCCGATCCAGTCCATAGGGGTAATGGCCGCCTTCACGCCGCTTGCCACGTCCTGCACCCAGCCGGTGTACACCCCAATCTGCCCCACCAGGCCGCAGGTGCTCATGCCGGAGGAAACCGCCGCTCCGTTCATCTCCAATTTAAACAAACACGTGGCCATGGGGCCCGTAATGGCGGAAGCCAGTGTAGGCGGCAGCCAAATCCAGGGATTCCGCAGTATATTCCCCATTTGCAGCATGCTGGTGCCGATGCCCTGTGCCACCAGCCCGCCCCAGCGGTTTTCCTTAAAGCTCATAACGGCAAAGCCAATCATCTGCGCACAGCATCCGGCCACAGCGGCGCCCCCTGCCAGACCCTGCAAAGACAGAGCGGCGCAAATGGCGGCTGAGCTAATGGGCAAGGTCAGCGCCACGCCGATGATTACGGACACCAGAATGCCCATGAAGAAGGGTTCCTGCTCCGTTGCCCACATGATGGCATTACCCACGGCGCTGGCCGCCTTCCCAATAGGCGCCGCCACCAGGCTCGCTAAACCAATGCCCGCCAGAATGGTCACAATGGGGGTCACCAGCAGGTCAATCTTCGTTTCTTTAGATACCAGTTTCCCGCACTCCGCCGCCGCAATGGCGACCACATACACTGCAAGAGGCCCCCCTGCGCCGCCCAGCAAATTGGTGGCATAGCCAACGGGAATCAGAGAAAATAGCACCAGCATGGGGCAGTGGAGGGCACAGCCGATGGCCACCGCCATCCCGGGCCCCACCATGGCCGAGGCAAAGCCGCCGATGGTATACCCCTTTTCCCCTACGGTAATCATGGCATCGGTTAAAAAGCCGATATGGAACTGGGTGCCGATGGTGTCGAGAATGGTTCCCACCAACAGCGTGCAGAACAAGCCTTGCGCCATGGCGCCCATGGCGTCGATGCCGTAGCGCTTGCCGGACAAAAGAATATCCTTTTTCTTTAAAAATGCACCGATGACGGCGCAAATCTTTTTTACAAACATCCAGACTTTTTTAAAAAAATTCTTCATTTTGCTTCCGCTTTCTGTTTTCATCGTGCCTTTTAGTATAGCACGTTCCCCGCTTCAGTTCAACAAAAAAGCCTGCCCTTTTCAGGCAGTGCTTGTAAGTGGAGAATAGCGCCTTTTCCGTCCGTATCTTCGGCGTTTTCCGTGGGCTATATCATTGCTTTTTGTTCAGTTCCGCTTCCAGTACATCCGCAAAGCGCTGTATGGACTCCGCAAGGGTTTCGGCAAAGTCAAAGGCCGCCGCATCGTCTTTATATTCCAACGGACTTTTGCCTGTGTTTCCGATATTTGCTTGCCGGTCAGCACAAGAATATCTATATCGCTCCAGCCCAGCCTAAAATCCTTCAGAACCGACGAGCCATGCAAATACACGGTGGAATCGGCATCCGAAAGAATGCGGCTGATGTTGCCTACCATCTTATGGATGGCAAGCTGCCTGTCCCTTCTTCGACATCTGCGGGGTAAAGCACATATTTCTGATTGGGATAGCCGAATTCCTCAATCAAATCGGCCGGAACAAAGCCGTACTTTTCATAGAGCGCTCTTGGTGCGGCGCCCTTTTCATCCTCTGCCCGAAATGTAGATACGGTTATTTCTTTTGTTCTGTCTAAACAATTCAGCGCTTCCTTCATCAGCATGGAAGCCGCCCCGCGCCTGCGGCAACTGGGCGCAACGGCAAGACAGCAAATCATGTTGTGCCCCCGAGAAAATAGCATCACGCCCACAATCTCGTTTTCATCCTTTACGCAGATTGCCTGTCCCTTGCCCATGAATTTCAGCACGGTGGCTCGGTGTTCTTCCAGTGCTTCCTGTGTTTCAAGGCCGGGAAAGTTTCCTCTAACCTTGGTTACAAGGCGCATCCAATCTTTAATATCCTCAGGGACTCCATAAAAGAGCTCCATGGTCTTTTCTCCTCTCATCGCCTTAGGGAAAAGGGCATTCATGCTTTTATTTTGCTCGGCAGCGGACGGTAATCCGCCGATTATGCTCGGGGGTGCAGGAAAACAGAGTCAAGGCATACTCGCCTGCCGTCATCTCCGCAATGGCGGTGGGAATCAAAATCTCCGTTTCCGCCACCTCATACTGCCAGACAACTCCGTCCATGTCCGTAAATACAACCTCATCCCCTGCCCTCAGTTGATCGATTCTGCCGAAATACTTTTTATAGCTATGGGCGCAGATTACCAGATTTGCCGTCTTGGTGGAGCCATAGTACTTGCAGGGGCCCGCTTTGCCGTTCTCCTTTGACCAGCTATTCATGACCGGAAGCTCCAAGTCAAGGGCAGGGATGGTCAAATAGCCAACGCACCAGTAGCCTCTC
>CAZPCH010000283.1:0-2445 GCA_964585055.1 uncultured Christensenella sp.
AATTTGCGCTTTGCGAAAGTGAAATATGGCGCAGCCATATGAAATCGCCAAAGGCGATTTCACCCGTCGAAGACGGATTTCACTGCCGTAGGCAAAGGGGAGCCACGCACTATCAAGTCGACTATGCGGTTAAAAGCAATTTCCTTTATACGAAAAAAGGGACGGCGTGCCGTCCCTGCCTGCTGCGTGAATGAGGCTTATTCGGTTTGAATCCACCAGCCTCTTGCGTCCATATAGCCGAAGCGCTTCATGAAGAGAGCCAAAACCTCTATGCGGCCGGTTTGAGGAATGATGACGCCTTCATCCCTGAGAATACAATAAATTCTCTCCTCAAATTCCTCCATGACAGCTTGCCAAGCATTGGCAATGTCCCGTGCCCGCTGACACTCTGCAGTACCTTCTTCATAGTCATACACATCGTCCTCCACCCACCAAAACTGATTGTGCGCCAGAGCATACCCATCGGCCAATTCTTGGCCGTTTTTTGCATGGGCATACAGGGCTGCATTTATTTTCGGACAGGGTTCAGAGGCCATAATGTACATAGAAAACCTTCTTACTTTACTCTTCTATATAAGAATACACCTTGCGCATGGCCTGGGGGCCGCTTTCAAAGAGGGCGGGGGAAAGCTCCGTCAGGGTGAAGTGCATGGCGTCGGAGGTGTGGGGATAATACACGCCCCAGGAGAACCCTGCCCGATAGAAGGCCAGCTCATAGAGGAAGTAGTTGACCAGCACCTCGGGAATTCCCTTTTTCCTGTCCCCCTTGGTGCCCGTGTAGGTAAAGTCGTAGCATTGGACGCCGTCAATCTCCGTAATGCCGTTGTAGGTCAAATACTGGGAGACCTCCGTGTAGATGCGCTCCCGATTGCTGAGCTTGTTCTTGTTGCTGGTGGTATGGGCATTGATGTCCACCGCCGTGCCCAGAGAGTGATGGCTGACAAAGGCGCCGTCGTTGGTGAAGCGGCGCACCATGGTGCCGTCCATCTCCACCAAATCCCCCAGCAGAACGGGGCCGGAGTCCGTTTTCCCCGTGTGCAGACGGATATAGGTGGTCTCCAGATACCGGCAGGCCTGCTCAAAGTAGGGAACGGCGTCCACATGCACCGTCCACTGACTGCCGTTGAGCCCCTGACAGGTGGCTACATAGGCCTTACTCCACTCGCTGTTCAAAGTGATGCTGCGCCCCTCCCGAAACTTGAACTTAAACAGAAACCGCTCTTCGGAGCCGAAGAAAGATAGCGCCTGCTCATAGTTGCAGCGGAGCTGGTTGGGAATGAGCTGGTACCAGCCCGTATCCTCCACGGAAAACTGGGTCTCGGAGAGCACCTGCATCCGCCCGTCGGCATCCTCTGCAGAGAGAATAAAGGTGTGGGTGCCCGCAGGCAGCTTTTGGAAGGACAGCCCTTCGGCAAAGCAGGAGATGTCGTTGGAGAAGGTCTCGTCCAAAAGACGGTACTCGGTAATGTTCTCCGCAGGATCGAAGGTCATCTCATACTCGTCCAGCACCTTCCCCTTACTGCTCAAAGTCTGCGCCCACAGGCGCACCAAGGGCTTTTCCGTCTTCACCACCCCGTCTATGGTGCACTTCATGCCCTTGTGCAAAGGGTACTTTTCCGGCAGGGGCATGGAGAGACTGGCCTCAAAGGCAAAGGCGGGCACAGGCTCGGGAGTAGGCTCCGGAGTATCGGTAGGCACGGGGGTCTGTGTAGGCGCAGGGGTATAGTGAGGCTCCTCAGTGGGAGCGGCGGAAACCGCTGTCTCAATCCGCACCTCCGACTCCGCCACAGGCACGGGGGTGTCCGTGGGGGCGTCGGTAGGCAAAGAAGCCTCCTGAGAGGGCTGAGGCCGGGCACAGGCCGTCATCAGCAGGAGGCATAGCAGGGAAAGGGCGAAAAGGGTGGGTATGCGTTTCATGCCTTTTGGCAAAGCTCCTCAGCAAGGGCGTCAATCTGACTGCGGCTCTGTGCATTGAGGGCGGAGAGAATGCGCACGGTGGTTTGGGCAAAGGTCAAATTCTTACAGCCGGCCAGCATATTGCCCATGACCTTGGCGGCGGTAGGGGCCCAAGACCCGTTTTCCATAAAGGCTACGGTGCGGTTCTGATAGCTGCGCTCAATCAGGCGGTGAATAAAGTCGCCCGTGAAGGGGAACACGTCCCCGTTGTAGGTGGGGGAAGCCAGCACCAGACGGTCATAGCGGAAGGCATCCTCCACGGCTTCGGCCATGTCGCTTCGGGCCAAGTCCGTCAGCACCACCTTGGGACAGCCTTTCTCCTCCAGCTTCTCGGCCAAAAGCCGGGCCGCCGCCTTGGTGTGCCCGTATACGGAGGTGTAGGCAATGAGCACCCCTTCATTTTCGGGTCTGTAGGAAGACCAGATGTCGTACAGATTGATATAGTACCCCAGATTCTCCGTGAGCACGGGGCCGTGGAGGGGGCAGATG
>CAZPCH010000284.1:0-2120 GCA_964585055.1 uncultured Christensenella sp.
TACGATGTCCGCAATGAGGGTAACCGTCAAGTCCTTCCCCTGCAGTGTGTCCAGCAGGGGCATGTCCAGCACCAAAACGGCCGCGCCCTTTTCCTTGGTGATGATGCGCCACTGGTTCAAAATCTCTTCGTAATTTCGTCCCAGCCGATCGATGCTCTTGATCACCATCGTGTCCCCTTCCCTCAGCCTGCGCATGAGCTTTTTGTACTGGGGGCGGTCAAAGTCCTTTCCGGACTGCTTGTCCAGAAAGATGTTTTGGGGCTCCACGCCGAACTCCGCCATGGCAATCATCTGCCGCGCCTCGTTCTGGTCTCTGGTGGATACCCGCACGTATCCGTACAGTTTGTTTTCCATTTTTTCCTCCTTTACCTGATTCCCCCCCATTATACAAAAATCGGCGCAAAATGCGCCCGCCCCCTCCATTTTTGCCTATGAAAAAAGAGCCCGAAAGGGCTCCATATAAATAAGTAAATTAGTCCTCGGCCGCAGGGGCGGGAGGCTTCAGGCGGATAGAGGCTTCCTCCACCTGATGGTCGGCAAGCTTACTCACCTCAATCACCATCTGGGGCAAATCCAGCTTCAAAGGCACCTCGTCTTCATCGGGGACGGTGCCAAGGGCATCAAAGACCAGCCCCGTGAGGGTGTCGTACTCCGTATCCCCCAGCTCAATGGCCATGGCCTCCTCCATGTCCCGCAAAGTCACGTTGCCGTAGACTTTCCACAGCCCCTCCTCCGTCTTTTCCAAGTGGGGCTCGGGGTCGTCCTGCTGGGAAGGTTCGCTGACCAGCTCGCCCACCAGCTCCTCCAGCAAATCGTTAAGGGTCACAATGCCCACCATGCCGCCGTACTCGTCCAGCACCACGGCCATGGACTGGTGCTCTTTGCGCATGTTGGCAAAAAGCACGTCGGCCTTTACGGTTTCGGGCACAAAATAGGCTTCCCGCACGGCCTCCTTAAGGACGGTCTCCCGATGCTTATCCTTTAGGCGGAAATAGTCCTTGGCATTGAGAATGCCCTCCACATCGTCCGCCGTCTCCCCGCACACCGGGAACAGGGTGTGGCGGGTTTCGTGGATGGTCTCCGCCCAGCGGTCGTCCCCATCCTCCAGCCAGAGAATGTCCACGTCCGTGCGATGGGTGGCAATCTCCCCGGCGGTCAAATCGTCAAACTCAAAGACGTTCTGGATGAAGGTCTGCTCCTCCTTGTCGATGGTGCCCTTCTCCCCGCCGGCCTCCACCAGCATGCGGATTTCCTCCTCGCTGGCTTCCTCCTCCTCTTCGTGTGGATCCATGCCCAAGAGCCGCAGTACGCCGTTGGTGGAGACGGACAGCAGCCACACCACGGGCTTAAAAAGCTTGGAGATGCCGGAGAGCAGGCCGGAGATGGCCAAGGCCACGGCTTCGGGCTTCTTCATGGCCACCCGCTTGGGCACCAGCTCGCCAAAAATCAGGGTGAAATAGGAGAGAATCAGGGTAATCAGAATCACCGCCAGGGTTTCCAGGGTGTTTCTCGATATGGTTACTCCCAGACCGATGAGCCAATCCACCAAGGGCCCGGAAAAGCCGTCGGCGGCAAAAGCACTGCCCAGGAATCCGGACAATGTGATGGCAATCTGAATGGTGGAAAGGAAGCGGGCGGGCTCCTCCGTCAGTTTTCTCAGCCGCCGGGCCTTCTTGTTCCCTTGGGCGGCCATTTTTTCCAGCTTGGTCTCGCTGATGGACAATACGGCAATCTCCGCACTGGCGAAGATGGCGTTCAAGGCGATGAGAATCACCTGTACAATCAATAAAATTCCCAATGAATCGGACAAAATACGATACCTCTTTCTACATTACGCTTTCTTGCTTCACTTTGTTTGGAAAATTCGGACACAAAAAGGCAGGCCGCCTCTCCGCCGCCCTAAAGGCGGCACGGATGGCACCCTGCGTCTATTTCTGCCCTGCCGGGTATGGTTCGTTTGGGAATTATGCCGCTGCTACTGTCGGCGTCCATGGGGACGGTCTCACCTCCTGTGTATACATTGGCAAAAAGTATAAAGGAAAACTATGTTTTTGTCAAGGGGGCGGCGGAAAGGCGGAGCCTTTCTCTTAGGCGCAGGGGGGGAGCGTTCCGCTCCCCCC
>CAZPCH010000284.1:2130-2436 GCA_964585055.1 uncultured Christensenella sp.
GCTACGGGCGGCGTCCAGGGGGAGGGTCTCACCTCCTTTGTATACTTGGGAAAAAATTATAAAGGAAAACTATGTTTTTGTCGTGGGGGGCGGGGGCGGCGGAAAGGCGGAGCCTTTCTCTTAGGCGCAGGGGGAGCGGTACTCTCCCCCCTTGCGCCTAAGGGTTCGCAAAGCGAACCCGCCGCCCCCGCCTTTGCTCCCATGAAAAAAGAAGCAGGGCGTTCCTGCTTCTTTCTATACTGTATGCTTGCCCCCTTACGCTTCGGCCACTTCCAAAGCTACCTTCATCATGTCCGTAAAGGCGTT
>CAZPCH010000285.1:0-2434 GCA_964585055.1 uncultured Christensenella sp.
GGTGGTTCCGGGATCGCCCATAAGCTGCAGGGCTCCGTGCATGGTGTAGTGAGAGGCGCCCAGTCTCTCCCCCGCCGCCAGCACCTTTTTGTAAAGAGCCATGGCATCGGCCTTCTGCCCTTTGTGGGAGGAAAAAAGCTGCGCCTCAAACTGAACGCTCATAGGGTGGACGGAATAGATGGAAAGGCCGTTTTCGTCCGCCCGCTCTTTTATGGCCGAAATATAGGCAGGTTCATACTCGGAGAAGGTGTTGAGGAAGAGTTCCGCCGTGTCCACTCCCATGCGCCGAAACAAAGCGGGCGATTGCACGGTCTCCGCCTTATTGAACAGGCTGGCGGTGGAAATGCCCAGCTTCATAGGGAATCCTCCTTTCAAGCAAAGAGCGCACCAAGAAAAGGTGCGCCCGAAAGCTCATGCTTTGATGCTGTCGAAACCGACCTTGTGATAGACCTTGCGCAGGGTGCGCCCGGCCAAGTTGGCGGCCTTTTCCGCACCGGATTTCAGCACGCCGTTTAAATAGGCTTTATCGCTCAAAATCCGCCTGTACTCCTCCTGAATGGGGGCAAGCAGGGCCACGACGGCCTCGGCCGTATCGTTCTTCAAGGTACCGTAGTTGGCGCCTTCAAAATGCCGCAGTGTTTCCTCCATGTCCATGCCGGAGCAAACGGAGAAAATGGACAGCAGATTGCTGACTCCGGGACGGTTGGCGGGATCAAAGGCAATCTCGCTCTCGCAGTCCGTCACCGCTCGGCGGAGCTTGCGGCGGATGGCGTCCGGATCGTCCAGCATGAGGATGAAGCCGTTGGGGTTGGTGTCGGACTTGCTCATCTTCTTTTCCGGCTCCTGCAGACTCATGATTCTGGCGCCCACCTTGGGGATATAGGGTTCAGGCACCCGGAAGGTCTGGCCGTACAGGTTGTTGAAGCGGATAGCAATGTCCCTTGCCAGCTCCACATGCTGTTTCTGGTCGGCGCCTACGGGCACCAAATCCGTTTGATAAAGAAGGATGTCTCCCGCCATAAGCACGGGGTAGGTAAACAAGCCGCCGTTGATGTTGTCCGCATGGCGGGCGGCCTTGTCCTTATACTGGGTCATGCGGCCCAGCTCGCCCATGTAGGTGTGACAGCACAGCACCCAGTTGAGCATGGCATGCTCCGGCACATGGCTCTGGATGAAAATGGGAGACTTCTCCGGATCCAGACCGCAAGCCAGCAACAGAGCCAGCATCTCTATGCTTCTTTTGCGAAGCTGGGAGGCTTCCTGCCGCACGGTGATGGCGTGCATGTCCGCCACGCAGTAGCAGGCGTCATACTCCTCCTGCATGGCCACCCAGTTTCTTAAGGCACCCAGATAGTTGCCCAAAGTGGGACAGCCCGTGGGCTGAATGGCGGAAAAAATCTTTTTCTTTGCTTCAATCTTCTGTTCCATGGGAACGAACCTCACTTATGTAAAATAGCGGCGAGCAAGCGGTAAGCCGAGTTCTGTCGTGCAGTTGCCTGCCGGACGATTATCTATCTCTGCCGGTTCGTTGCCGAACCGTTCATGCGATTTCCAAGAGCGCAGCGGGCCGCTGTTAAATGCTCTCATTCCAATCTTGCACCGGGTGGGGTTTACAGGGCCTGTCCGTCACCGGACAGCCGGTGAGCTCTTACCTCGCCTTTCCATCCTTGCTCCCAAAGGGGGCGGTTTATTTCTGTTGCACTTTCCCTGATGTCGCCATCGCCGGGTGTTACCCGGCACCCTGCCCTGCGGTGCTCGGACTTTCCTCAGCCTCCTTAAGGGAGGCCGCAATCGTCTTGCTTACTCGCCGCAAACTTTATTTACTTGGAATACAGTATCCTGCCGCAGTTCTCGCACTCCACAATGCTGTCCTGCCCGTTGAGCTTTTTCAGCACGGCCATGGGCAAAGACATGTTGCAGCCGGAGCACTTATCGTGAACCACCGGCACCACCGGCTCCTTGTGATGGAGTCTGGCCCGCTTATACTTGGCCAAAAACGCAGGATCCACCTGCCGCTCCACACAAACCATTTCCTTGGCGGCGGCGTTGACGGCGGCGGCTGCGTCATTCTTCTCCACCTCGCACACGGCCTTTACCTGATCGTACTCCTTCTTGGCACGGCCGGCCAGAGAGCGGGTGCGCTGGAAGGCTTCCACGGCCTTTTCCAGCTGTTCGGACAGAGCCTTCACGTCTTTGTCCATCTTGTTCAGCTCCCGATTGAGCTTATCTACATCCTTGCGGAACTCCGTCATCTCTTCGGCGGTGCACTCTTCGTCCCGAGACAGGGTCTCCATTTCCGATACGTTGAGCTCCAAATCATGCTTGAGCTTATCCTGCTGGGAAATGAGCCGCATAAGGGACAGCTGCATGCTCTCCGTCTCCTCGGTCAGCTTCTGGATGGTGGCCTGATGCTCTTTGAGGGACTTATGCAGCC
>CAZPCH010000286.1:0-2413 GCA_964585055.1 uncultured Christensenella sp.
GGACAGGGTGTTGCCGGAGTTGTCTACGTTGACCACATCGTCAGGCACCTGCAGGCCGTTGAAGGGGCCGTCCACAATCCAGCAGCCCTCCTCTACGGTGACCTTGGAGCCGAACTGACCGGCAATGCGCATGGCCGCCTTGCAGTCTTCGCTGGGAAGGGGGTTGCGGATATAGGAGCGTCCCCCCGCCAGTGTGGCGATAATCAAAGCACGGATGGTGTGGCTCTTGGAGCTGGGTACGGACATCTCTCCCTGCAGGGAGCCGGCGTACACGTTTGCAATCATAGGTCTTCTCCTTAGATATGAATTAATTTAATGAAATTCTTAGGTTCTGGTGCCAATGGCTTCTTCCAAAGCATTGCGCATTACGTCTACGGGAGCGGGCATTCCCGTCCACATTTCAAACTGCGCCGTGCCCTGATACAAAAGCATGCCGAGGCCGTTGAAGGTCTCGCACCCTGCCTCCTGGGCTTCCTTTAAAAAGCGGGTGACGGCAGGATTGTAGGCCGCATCGAAGGCCGTCATGCCTGCGTGGAAGATGGCCTGATCTACGGGAGTCTCCCCCACGTGGGCGCCCATGCCCACCCCGGTGGTGTTCATGAGCATGTCCGCTTCCTTGGCCTGCTCCATAAGGGAAGCTTTGTCCTCCCAGGGAATCATGGAGGCGATAGGTGCAAATTTTTCATTGATATCCTTTACCAATGCCTCGCTCTCCCAGTCAAAAAGACTGCTGACGATGATCTTCTTTGCCCCGTTATAAGCCAGAGAGCAGCAGATGGCACGGGCGGCGCCCCCTGCGCCCAGGCACAAAAAAGTGCTTTCCTGAAGCGGCTTTTTATAGTGCTCCTGCAGGGATTTTTGGAAGCCGATGCCGTCGGTGTTGTATCCTTTCAGGCGGCCATTCTCCTCAATGACCACGGTGTTCACCGCACCCATCTTCTCGGCAAAGGGATCCAGCTCGTCCAGCAGGGAAAGCACGGCCACCTTATCGGGCTTGGTCACGCCGAAGCCTGCAAAGTGCATGTGGCGGATGCCGTTTACAATGGGCGCCAGAGTCTTTTCGGTTGTTTCAATAGGGAAATATTCAAAGTTCAGCCCGCAGTGCCGAAAGCCGGCATTCTGCATGATGGTGGACAGGGATTGCCCCAAAGGGTTCCCCAGAAGGGCTACAAGTTTCGTTTCAACGGTTATCATCCATCTGATCCTCCTGCCTGTTCAGGCTTGTATTGTGGGTCGGTTGTATTTTCTTCCGTCTCCTGTTTGCAATTCCATTATACTGGTTTCCTCGACGGGATACTACCCGGCTTTCTCGGTTTTTTGTGAACGATTTTCATAGTTTCTTAGTACGGGTTGACTTTTTTGCTTATTTTTGGCACAATGAGAAAAACGAACCATGAGGTGATTTCATGAATCTGCAGCAGCTGAATTACTTTACCGTCATCGCCAAAAAACGGAGCTTTTCCAGAGCCGCCGAATATTTACATGTCACGCAATCCACCCTCAGCCACTCCATGCACGAACTGGAAGCAGACCTGAACACGTCCCTCTTTTTCCGCAGCGGGCGCATTATGGCCCTGACGCCCTGCGGGGAAATCCTGTTCCAGTATGCCGAATCCGTTCTGGCCATGCTGAACGAGGCCCGCAGTAAGATTCGTGATTTGACCGACCCGGAATCCGGTCTCATCTCCCTTGGCTACCTGAGCAGTTTGAACGATCTGGTGGCCCACTCCATCGCCGGCTACTATGAACAGCAGGGGCGCATCCAGTCCCAGTTCCGCTTCTTCTCCGGCTCCACCACGGAGATTGAGGAAGCCCTCATCAACGGCATGTGCGATTTGGCGCTGACCACCCAGCCCGAAAACCCCGTGTTCGAATTCTATCCCGTGGCCAACCACGACATGGTCATCATCGTCTCCGACCGCCATCCTCTGGCCAACTATAAGGAACTGCATCTGTCCCACCTGAGAAACGAGAACCTGATTACCTACGAAAAGCGCTGCCAGGCACGCCGCTACATCGACCAGATTCTCCAAAACGCCCGCATCTCCCCCAAGATTGTGTCCGAAACCGTTCAGGACAACATCATCATCAGCTCCGTAGCCGCCAACTTCGGCGTGGCCATTCTGCCGAAGCCTCTGGGGCGCCACGATCTGGGCATCCGCACCATCCGCATTCTGGACGACATGCCCCCCCGCACCATAGGCCTTGCTTACCGCCGCTCCAAGTATTTGTCCAAGGCGGTGGAAAGCTACGCCGAGTACATCACCCGCCACACGGAACTTATGGACCGCTACCTCAACGGGGACATTGAGGCCTTCTCTCTGGGCAATGCCGCCGAGCAGAGCAACGGGGAAAAGGCGGATAAGTAAATTGCAGACCAACGGCTCCCTTCGGGGAGCCTTTTGCCTGCGGC
>CAZPCH010000287.1:0-2409 GCA_964585055.1 uncultured Christensenella sp.
TTGTTCGCTCTGCTCACAAGCCAGCTCCCCTTGAACATCAAGGGGCGCCATGCGGCATAAAAAGGCTTGCGGCATACATAGATTTTTGAGCTGAAAAGGGTATAAAACAATCTTGCCTCCCTTTTTTGGAGGGAGGCAAGATACAGGTTGTTTGCTTTTATTTTTCCGTCAGCTCAGGCGGATGAAGAAGACCTTCTGATCTCCGCGGCAGCCCAGCACCATATAGTTGCCGAAGATGGCGGGAGAGGCCTCAAAGTTGCTCTCCGTAGGCTGGATGGTGTCCAGCACGGAGCCCGTGCGGCCGTCCAGCAGGTAGATATGCCCGCCGCTGTCCGCATGGATGATGTACCCGGTGCCGTCGGCGGTATAGACCACGGCGGGAGAGCTCCAGCTATAGTGATCCAGAGGGAAGCTCCAAGCCTCGCTCATGGTGTCCTTGTGCAGTGCCACCAGCACGCCGCCGTCCCGAGTGCCGTAGCGGGCGAAGCTGACGAAGACCAGATCGGACAGCTTGTTCTGCCCCACCACCGCCGTATCCTGCACGCCGCCGGAGACGCCGGAGACGGTCTGGACGGTCTTCTGGTACTGCCCCACAATCTCACCGGTCATGGCGTTGATCTTAAAGAAGGGGGTCACGCCCTTGGCGCTGGCGTCCTTGGTGAAGTGGAGGGAGGTGCCCACATAGAGGTAGGCCTCCGTGTCGCTGATGACGTCCAGCACGGGAGATGCGTTGGTATCGTCCAAGGTGTCCGCCACCCACTTAATCTCCATGGTGTTCAAGTCGATGCACTGGAAGAGGCCGTCGTTGGAGGAAAGGTAGATAAAGCCCTTCCAAACCACGGGGCTGCCCTCGTAGCCCGACCACTTGTGGGTGGAGTCCGCCTTGTCCAGCTTATCGTAGGAGATGTTGCTGTCGTAGCGGAACTTGACCATGTTGCCGGGGTTCACGGAGATGATGCCGTTTTGCCTGTCGAAGCTGGTGTTCAGCTTCATGGTGTACAGCACGGCGTTTTCTCCCGCCCAGATAAGGGTGTCCGTCTGCTCGTCGATGAGGGGGGCGCTGTCATAGGCGTACCAGCTTCTCTTAGCGAAGGAATCGGTGCCCTGGACGCCGAACTCATAGATGACCTTCCCCGTAAGCAGGTTGATAATCATGGCCCGGGACTTGGACTCCGCCTCCTCGTATTCATCGCCGGAGCCTACATAGAGAAGGGGATAGCCTCTGGGATCCACGGTGCCGGTGCCCTTGAAGGGCATTTTCAGCACCAGCTTGTCCCGTGTCTCCCTGCCGGTCTCCAGATCATAGAAGTAAATGTTGCCGTCCTCCGTGGGATAGATGACCTCCACCAGACCGTCCTTTTCTTTGGCCCAGTCATACAGGTTCATCATGCGGCGGATATCGTCCTCCCACTGGACGATGAGGGGCTGACCCGTCCAGCCGCAGCCCGACCAGTAGCCGCTGGCAGAGCCCTTGTGAATCTTGTCCACCCGAGCCTCCCCGTATACGGTCATCTTCCGCTCGGACAGGGTCACCGTGCCGTAAGAGGATACGTTGCGGTAGTTGTTGCCTCTAAAGCAAATGACGCCGGGCACCCGAGAGTAGCTGTCCCCGCTGCCGAAGGAGATTTTCTCCGTCCGCTCATAGGCGTCTACCTCTGCTCCCTCTGCCTCAATATGGCCTACAAAGCCGTATTTCTCCGGGTTGCTGCTGGCCACACAGTAGGGAGTGGGCTCCGGGGTGGGGCTGGGAGTCGGCGTGGGGGTGGGCGTAGGCACCGGCGTAGGCGTAGGCGTGGGGCCGCCGAAAATCTGGGAGATCAGGCCGCCGCTCTGCTCACTCTCCGCCTGCTGATCGCCTCCATTGTTGCCTCCCAGAATCAGGGACGCAATGAGCAGCAGCAGCATGCCCAAGGCCACTACAAAAACGGCCAGTACGGCATAGAATCTGGGTTTTATAACCAGTTTCCTGCGTCTGGACTTCTTTTTCTTTTTCTTTTTTACTTCAGACATACTTCCTCCGTATGGATCCCCGGCGTATATAAATCGGGATGCGATCCTCTGCCCTGCATATTAGCAGAGGGTCTGCCCGCCCGGGAGGGTACAGTTTTGGCTGGTAAAATTTCTTCCCGAATCCGCCCGATTTCGCTTTTCAGGGAGGGTGGCGCCCCCTTATTTTGACGAAAAACGCCGGGTGAAATCCATATCTTGAGAAATAAATTCCCCTCAGCCGAGTGAATATACTTCCCCAACATGACCCATTTATTGTATTTTAGCAGGTCATTTTGAACAGTTCTTTGCCTAATTGTGAACTGTTATTAGATAAAATGTGTATAAACTAAAAACGGATAACTATTCCGTCTCCGCATGAATATAAATCCCCCAAACAAAATATCCGCTTTGCCAAAGCCC
>CAZPCH010000288.1:0-2388 GCA_964585055.1 uncultured Christensenella sp.
GTTCTGCTCCAAAAAGCACTGTACCCGCTCCGTATTCCAAGGCTCGTGGCCCGAAAGAACGGGACGCTTCCCCAAGGGCGCCAGAGGACAGCAGTCCTCCAGAAAAAAGTCTAAGTCTATGTCCAATACCCGCTGCATGGGATGCCCCCTATGGTTTTTCTTTGCAGTATATTCCTTTTTTCCCATATTCGCAACGGTTTTTTTCTGTTTTTTGGCGGGGCGGCGGAAGACAACCGTTTCTAAAATACAAAGGAAAGATGCAGAGAAATTTTTCCCGACAGCATCCTTTCAGAATGGCTGTTTGCGCATACGGCGGGCATACAAAGGGGCTTTGCGCATACATTCTAACAAAGTGCGATAGTGCGGAGGACGGTTCATGACGGATATTTACAGAGATATTTTACAGCGCACCGGCGGGGACATCTACATTGCCGTAGCGGGCCCCGTGCGGACGGGAAAGTCTACCTTTATCAAACGCTTTGCGGAAGTCATGCTTCTGCCGGGGATTGAGGATGCCTTTGCCTACCAGCGGGTGGTGGATGAACTGCCCCAAAGCGGGGCGGGCAAAACCATTATGACCACCCAGCCAAGGTTTGTGCCTCCTCAGGCGGTGGAAGTGAAGCTGGGGGAGGAGGCGGTCTGCCGCATGAAGCTGGTGGACTGCGTGGGCTATTTGGTGCCAGGAGCGGAAGGCTCCATGGAGGAGGGCAGTCCCCGCATGGTGTCCACCCCTTGGTTTGGCCACGACATTCCCTTTGAACAAGCCGCCGAAGTGGGGACGGATAAAGTCATTCGGGAGCACAGCACCGTCTGTTTGCTGATGACCACCGACGGCACCATTACGGATATTCCCCGGGAAAACTATCTGGAAGGGGAGAAGCGTGCCATTGAAACGGCCAAGGCCACAGGCAAGCCCTTGCTGGTGGCGGTGAACTCCCGCAACCCGGCCGCAGAGGCAGCCCAAAGGGCGGCTTCGGAGATACGGGAAACCTACGGCGTGCCTACGGTGACCTTGGACGCAAAGGGCATGGGCGCCGGGGAGATTCAATCCCTGCTCACAGGGATTCTCTACGCTTTCCCCTTAAAGCTTTTTCATTTGGAACTGCCAAGCTACCTGCGGGCCATGGAGCGGACGGATCCTCTGTGGCAGAGTTTATTGAACTGCGTTCGGGAGCAGGGAGAAAAGGTGCGCATGGTGGGGGACTTTGCCCGATTGCAGGAAGCCCTCTGTCAAGTGGAGAAGGTAAAAAGCGTCCAGCCGGTGAAAATTGAACTGGGCAAAGGGGAAGCCCACCTAAGCCTTGCCTTGGAGGATGGGGTGTTCTATGAGGTGCTTAGCCGAGAGGCGGGAACGGAGATTTCCGACGATTTCGCCCTTGTGTCTTTGCTGAAAGAGTGCCTGCAGGCCAAAAGCCGCTGGGATCGGCTGCGGGGGGCCTTGGAGCAGGCGGAGGCCACGGGCTACGGCGTAGTGACTCCGGATCTAAAGGAAATGGAACTGCTGGAGCCGGAAATCTTTAAGCAGGGAGGACGCTACGGGGTCACTTTGAAGGCACGGAGCAAGGGGCTTCATTGCATACGGGTGGATATCCGTTCGGAGGTCAGTCCCATGGTGGGCACGCAGGAACAGGCGGAAAACCTCGTCCGCCAGTTAAAGGAGGCCGCTGAAGAGAACCCTGCCTCCGTATGGGACATCAGCTTCTTCGGAAAGACCTTGCTGGAACTGGTGAAGGAGAAGATGGAGCTTCAGCGGGGCGGGCTATCGGAGCAAGCCCAGCAGAGAATGCAGAGCACCATTGAGCGCATGGCCAATCAGGGGTGCAGCGGGCTCATTTGCATCATGCTGTAAGCAAAGAGACATACTAACACCGGCGGTTCGGCTTCGGACTGCCGGAATTTTTATTGGGAGGAAGCGCCATGGCATGGAGAACGGACTTGGCTTTGGAGGCCCGCACACGCTGTCCGAAAATACAGGGAGTGGAGGAGCAGTGCGAGCATTTTGCGGGCATTGATATCTCCCGCATTGCGGTGATGACGGAGGAAGCGGAGGAGAGACTGGGAAAGCCTCGGGGGCGGTATGTGACCTTGACTTTTCCAAAGGATTTCTTTTCCGATCCCCGCTGTCGGGAGGAGGGCGCCAAGCGGCTGGCCAAGGAAATTGCTGCTTTGCTGCCTCAGGGAGAGGTGCTGCTCATCGGTTTAGGAAACCGAAAGGTCACTCCCGATGCCCTGGGGCCTAAAACGGCGGAGGGAATATTGGTCACCCGCCATCTGCTGACCCACTGCAAGGAGGTTTTCTCCCGTGAAGTGAGAAGCGTGGCCGCCTTTCCTACGGGGGTTATGGGAGTCACAGGCATCGAGACGGCGGAAGCGGTGACGGCTTTGGTG
>CAZPCH010000289.1:0-2353 GCA_964585055.1 uncultured Christensenella sp.
CAAAGAGAACGGCTCCGCCGTTCCGCCGCCCCCCAAGCCCCTTTTCCCGAAAAACGAGGCGGAGAACGTCCCCCCTTATCCCCCTCGGTTCAAAAGCCAGGTGCCGAAATTCAGATAGGCGGCAAAGACAAGCCAAAGTAAATAGGGAATCTGCAGGTATCCTGCGGCGGGGCGCACCTTTTTAAACATCCAAGCCATTCCAATCCCCAGCCCCAAAAGCACCAACAGCCATATAAAGGCGGCAAAGCGGAGTTTTAGGGCAAAGAACAAGGGCGACCACAGCAAATTCACCCCAAGTTGAAGGGCAAAAAGGGTCAAGGGAGGCTTCCAGCCCGCCTCCCCATGCAGGTACACCATGGCGGCGCCTACGCCCATGAGCAGGTACAGCACCGTCCAGGCAACGGGGAACAAAAGAGCAGGAGGAGACAAAGGCGGCTGGGCAAGGCGGGAAAATTCCTTCATACCCTCCATGGACACAAGGCCGCTGAGACCGCCCCCCGCCAAGGGAATCAGGCAGAAGAGGACATAGATCCAAACTCTCTTTTTTAAAGTCATTTGTGCGTTTTCCATGGGGAGAGTATGCGCAGAAGGGGACTTTTTTATGCGGCGGGGTTGACAAGCCCACAAGGGGGTGCTATGGTGTGAGGGTATTGTTTTGGGAGGCTCTATGGACAAAGGAATTCTGCTTTTTCTCCTTGGCACCCTGCTGGCCGTAAATCTGCTGACCTTCTGCCTGTACGGAGCGGACAAGGGGTTTGCAAAGGGAAACTGCCGCCGTATTTCGGAACGGACGCTGCTGCTGTTTGCTTTTTTCTTCGGCAGTCTGGGGGCGTGGCTGGGGATGCAAATCTTTCGCCACAAGACCCGCCACAAAAAATTTACGGTGCTGGTGCCCTTGTTCCTGCTTTTGCACATAGGGCTGGCGCTGGGGCTTTTATGGCTGAAAATCGGGAAAAATATTTTCTAAAACCCCTTGACAACGGGGAACAAGTCCCCTATAATGATAAGGCTTAAGCAGGGGCGCCCGCCTCTCACCTGCCGACAATTGCGTCAGGCATGGTTTGATGGGACAACAGACAGGGTGGGCGCAATTGCGTCCGCTATTTTTTTATGGAGGTGTTGTGCCATCGCTACACAGGAACTGCCCATCAACGAAGAGATCCGGGATCCGGAAGTCCGTTTGATCGACGAAACCGGCGCACAGCTGGGCATCATGGACGTGCGCAGTGCCCAAAGGCTGGCAGATGAGAGGGAGCTGGATCTGGTAAAGGTCAGCAGCGGTACCCCCCCCACTTGCAAGCTCATGGACTACAGCAAGCATCGCTACGACATGATGAAGCGGGAAAAGGAACAGAAGAAGAACCAGAAGACCATCGAGATCAAGGAAATTCGCCTGTCCGTCACCATTGACCAACATGACCTGGAGGTCAAGGCCAAAGCCTGCACCAAATTCTTGCAGGACGGCAACAAGGTCAAGGTCAGCATCCGCTTCCGCGGACGTCAGATCACTAAGGGCGATTTGGCCGTTGACGTGATGGAGTCCTTCTACGGTATGGTAGAGGGCTGCGCTGTGAAGGAGCGTGCTCCCAAGCAGGAAGGCAGGAACATGTTTATGGTGCTTGCACCCAGGAACTAAGACATTATTCAGGAGGAACATTATGCCAAAGATCAAGACCCATCGAGGCGCTGCAAAACGTTTTGACGTGACCAAGTCCGGCAAAATCAAGCGCGGCAAGGCTTACAAGAGCCACATCCTCACCAAAAAGACCACCAAGCGGCTTCGTGGCCTGCGTCAGACCGGTTATATCGCCGAGGAAGAGCAGAAGAAAGTCCGCGAGCTGATCCCCTATAAGTAAGGAGAACGAACCATGGCAAGAATCAAGAGAGCTGTTAATTCCGCTAAAAAGCGTCGTAAAGTGCTGCGCCTGGCCAAGGGCTACTATGGCGCAAAGTCCAAGCAGTATCGTGCCGCTTCCCAGCAGGTCATGCGTTCCATGGCTTATGCCTTCGTAGGCCGCAAGAACAAGAAGCGTGAGTACCGTCGTCTTTGGATCGCCCGTATCAACGCCGGCGCCCGTCTGTGCGGCACCAACTATTCCAACCTCATCAACGGCCTGAAGCTGGCCGGTGTGGATGTGAACCGCAAGGTTCTGGCCGAGCTGGCTGTCAGCGACATGCCCGCCTTCAAGGCTCTGGTGGATGTGGCTATGGCCGCCAAGAACTAAACAAAAAACGCCCTGTAATGCTCTGCATGCAGGGCATTTTTTTATAGTGAAATCCACGCTTTGCGTCCCTATTATTTGCTTATCCCCTCAGTCTTGCTCCCCTTGAACATCAAGGGGAGCCATGCGTT
>CAZPCH010000290.1:0-2345 GCA_964585055.1 uncultured Christensenella sp.
CGGGCAGAAAATGACGGCTCTCTTTGCCGTGGGCTTTGGCCTGCAGATGGCCGCAGATATGATCTATGTGCGGAACATGCTGTACGCAGACGCAGGGATGCTTTACCCCCTGCTTCTGCTGGCGGCTCACGGGGCCATGTTCCTCCTCGTTCTCCTTACACGGGGAGAGAAAAAGGGTGCGGCCAAACTCTGGTTCCTGCCGGGGGCGCTGATGCTGCTGGCCAATATAGCAGGCGGCCACCTGCCCCTTCTGTATCATCTGGTGAGAAGGCTGCTTCAGGGGAGGATATATTGGCCGGAAGTGTGCAGCACATTGACGATGCTGTGCGATATTGCGGCGCTGTTTTTGCTGGGGCTGGCGCTGTACCGCTTCTGCAAGGAGGAGAGTGCGCCTGTTTACGCTCAAGAGGAGCCTGTTTATGCCCCTGAAGAGCCTGCATATGCTCCCGAGGAGCAGCCTGTTTACGCCCCCCGAAGAACCTGTTTACACCCCTGAAGAGCCTGTTTACGATGCCGACACGGAGAAGAAGCTCACCGCCTGCCGGGATTTGCTGGACAGCGGCCTTTTGACTCGGGAGGAGTACGAAGAGCAGGTATACAAACTGACCCATAGAGGAGAATAGCCATGGACGAGATTATAAAGCAACTATACGGCCTGACTGCCAGCGAGCTGGACTATGTGATTATCCGCGCCAACATTCTGTTGGAAAAGAAGCGGAAGGAGGAGGCCGAAGCCGCCCGCTTGGAGCGGGAGCGTCAGGAGAAAGAGCGCTTGGAGCGGGAGCGGCAGGAGCGCTTAAAGCGACAGCAGGAGAAGCTGAAGCAGGAGCGTTTGCGCCAGCAGAAGATTGAGGAGCTCCAGCGGCAATTGCAGGAACTGCAGAACCAGCCTGCGCCCAAAACCCAGACCGTCCCCGTTGTGCCCGTGAAGCCTGCAAGCGAACCTGCCCGCACCGTTACCGCAAAGCAAACAACCCAGTCCGCTCAAACCCTTGTCTGTTCCCATTGCGGCAAGGTGAACGTGGGAGAGAGCCAGTTCTGCGGGGGCTGCGGCCAGCGGCTTACGGCCAAGCAGACGGCGGCGCCTCAATCCTCTAGCACCGTTTGCCCCAAGTGCGGCAAGGTGAACGCGAGCGGAAGCCAGTTCTGCGGCGGCTGCGGACAGCGGCTTGGGACAAGCCAGCCTGTACAGCGGACGGCTCCCGTGCAAACTGCCCAGCGGACGGCCCCCGTTTCCCAGACTTCGGGACAGGTGCGCTATGCGGACAGCACCGTAAAGCAGTGGGTGCTGGAGGACGGGGAAAAGAGCGTCTCCAAGTGCAGAGAGATTGCCCTCTTGAAGCCTGATGCCGGGAAAAAGCAGACGGTATACATGGAAATCACCAACCAGCGAATTCTCCTTACCCGGGAAAGCACCACCTCCAAAAACGCAGGGCTGGTAGCCAGAATGAGCGGCGGCATCGTAGGCGCCCTCATTGCCGAGGGGATTCAGTCCGCCACGGACAGCGGCCCCAAGCCCTGGATTGAAATTCCCCT
This sequence comes from uncultured Christensenella sp., assembly GCA_964585055.1. GTDB lineage: Bacteria > Bacillota > Clostridia > Christensenellales > CAG-138 > RUG472. The sequence continues at coordinate 1,537 of CAZPCH010000290.1, forward strand.
GACGGCCGTTGCCGACTGCGGCGTGCAGAACGACAAGGAGTTTTTCATCATAGCCGACCAGACCTATGTGCTGAAAAATAAGGGCTATGAGAAGGTGCTCCCCAATCTGGTGGCCGCCGCCAAGCGGAACAGCCGCTGACCCCTCATCATACAATTCCATCCATAAAGCAAAAGAGCCCCGAGGGGCTCTTTTGCATAGGAAGAAACCGAGGACAAGGTGAGGGGACCTTGCCCGGGAAAATGGCTTGGGGGGACGAATCAAAATACAAAAAGAGCCCCAAAGGGGGCTCTTAACTTTTACTTGCGCAAGAAAGCAGGGATGTCCAGCTTGTTGGCAGGGCGGTTGGTGTAATCCCGACGGATGTTCTCCTCGGTGAAGGTGCTCTCCTTGGACTCCTTGCGCACTACGGGAGGCTCCACAGGGTCGTTCTGGAGTTGGGCGTAGGGGCGGGCGCTGAAAGCATTCTCCGCAGAGGAGGGAATGTTGGCCGCCTGATAGGGACGGGGCGGAACGGGGGCAGCCTGACGGGGGGCCGCCTGAGGCTCCCGAGTGCCGAAGACCAAGGGATCGCTTCCCTGCTGCTGGTTGTCCACCTTGTCAAAGCCCGTGGCGATGACGGTGATCTTGATGGCATCGCCCATGCTCTCGTCGATGTCCGCACCGAAGATGATGTTGGCATCGGGATCGGCGGCTTCCTGAATGAGCTCGGCGGCTTCGTTGACCTCCATGAGGTTCAGGTCGGGACCGCCGGTGATGTTCATCAAAATACCCTTGGCGCCGGCAATGCTGGTCTCCAGCAAGGGGCTCT
>CAZPCH010000291.1:0-1501 GCA_964585055.1 uncultured Christensenella sp.
AACGCAAACCATTGCCCGCTTGCCCTGAAGGGTCTTCAAAACCTCAATGGAACCTTTGCCATGGTACAAATCTCTGGGGAGAGTAAAACGTGCCATTAATAGTAACCTCCGATGTAGTAGTGAAAATATGCGTGCATCCTTATGCACATAAGCATATTTTATGCCCCAAAGATAACACAACATGCACAGAATTGCAACATGGTAAAATCAAAAAAACTAATTTTTTTTACGAAAAAAACGATAAAAAGCGATTTAACAGCCATTTAAATGTAAGGATAACAACATTAAGATTGTGATGAACGAATCTTTTCTTTGGTATTTGGTTGTCGCTAGGTAACCGGTCAGCTTCGGGAAGTCTTATGAATTTTTCCCATCTCAGCTCCGTGAGATAAGGGGGTATCCATGCAGAACGTGAGTCGGGTTGCTTGAATCGCTCTATCTTTTCTTCGTTTCTTCCTATATACCTTGGTTCTGTTTTGCAAGCATCGTTCGGCGGGAACAGGGGCCCAATAAAATTTCGACAAAAAAATTTAAATTCCCTCTTTACAAACGGGGGAAGGTGTGGTATTATGCTCGTGTTGATTTTTAACTCGGTACAGAGATGCCGGCAAGGTCACCATGGAAGCCACGGGTATACAGTGAGGCTGTAAACCGGAGAGGGCTTATAGAAAATGGATTCAACCTGCCGCATCGGCAGGTTTTTTTGTGCGCCGAAGACAAATCAGCGGGAAAAGGGAAAAGAAAAAGAAGAATCAAAAGGAAGAAAGGAGCCGCTATGCAGTACAAAGCCGAGATCATGGATGAAGCCGCCGTGGGACGTTCTCTCAAGCGCATTACCCACGAGATTCTGGAGCGGAACAAGGGCACGGAAAACCTCCTGCTGTTGGGCATCAAGCGCAGAGGGTTGCCTCTTGCACGGGAGATTGCCGCCAACATCCGCCGCTTTGAAGACGTGGAAGTCCCCGTAGGGTATATCGACATCACCCTGTACAGAGACGATCTCAGCGAGCTTATGGCTCTCCCCGATGCAAGCGACACCCACATCCCCGTGGAGCTGGCCGGGAAAAACTGCGTGCTGGTAGACGATGTTATCTACACGGGACGCACCTGCCGGGCGGCCATCGAAGGGGTGTTCCACTTCGGCAGACCCCAGAGCATACAGCTTGCGGTGCTGGTGGACAGAGGCCATCGGGAACTGCCCATCCGCCCCGACTTTGTGGGAAAAAACATTCCCACCTCCAAGGATGAAATGATAGCCGTCAGCGTTCCTGAAATCGACGGAACCCCCTACGGCGTCAAACTCTTTGAACTGGGAGATAATTAAGTTTTTGTTGACCCCGCAAGGGGAGTGTATACAGAATAAATAGGTTATGAATTGAAGGGAGTAAAAAAATGGATCTCATCTACAACGTAAAGGACAAACCTAAATTTTCCGAGCTTATCGCTTTCGCCTTCCAGCAGCTGCTGGCCATCATGGCTGCCACCATCGCCGTGCCCGCTG
>CAZPCH010000291.1:1511-2345 GCA_964585055.1 uncultured Christensenella sp.
CACCAAGTTCCGCAGCCCCGTGTTCCTGGGTTCCTCCTTTGCCTTCCTGGGCTCCATGTTTGCCGCCTTCGCCGGTGCCACCTCCATGAGTCTTGGCTACGTCGGCCTCATCCTTGGCGCCGTCTTTGCAGGCCTTGTGTATGTAGTGCTGGCCATCTGCGTTAAAATCTCCGGCGTCAACTGGATCAACAAGCTCATGCCCTCCGTGGTAGTCGGACCCACCGTGGCCATCATCGGTCTGTCCCTGGCCGGCAACGCCGTAGGCGACATGCTCAAGGGCGATGTAGCGGTAGAGGGTGCCGCCGTGGCTTCCCCCCATATCACCCTGATCAGCGGCCTTGTGACCCTGTTCGTAGTCATCATCTGCTCCGTATTCGGTAAGAAGATGGCCCGTCTGGTGCCCTTCATCATCGGCATCATGTCCGGCTATGTCGTAGCCCTTATCTTCACCGTCATCGGCAACGCCGCCAACGTCGACAGCCTGAAGGTCATCGACTTCGCTCCCTTCCAGGCGCTGGTAGCCGACGGCTTCGGTCTTAAGACCCTGTTCACCTTCCCCGAGTTCACCTTCCTTGAAGCCTTCAAGGGCGTAAGCGAAATTACTCCCGCCTATGTCGGCAGCATCGCTGCAGCCTATGTGCCCGTTGCCTTCGTAGTATTCGCCGAGCACATTGCCGACCATAAGAACCTGTCCACCATTATCAATCAGGATCTGCTCACCGATCCCGGCCTGGCCCGCACCCTGCTGGGCGACGGCGTCGGCTCCATCATCGGCGCCTTCTTCGGCGGCTGCCCCAACACCACCTACGGTGAGAGCGTGGGCTGCGTATCCAT
>CAZPCH010000292.1:0-2344 GCA_964585055.1 uncultured Christensenella sp.
CGCTGATGACCCACCCCGTCACCCGAAACATACCCTCTATGAGGGCGCCCCGCACATACCAAGGGGCTTGGGACAGCCAGCGGCTTAAAAGAACCTCCAGCCCGTCAAAGCCCCTTTGGAGCAGAGCGCTGGGGTAGTTGGCTCCCTCCAAGGTGAGATAAAAGACCCCCGTTATAAGGAGCAGAAGCAGGGGGATGCCCAGCACCCGCCCGGTAATGCGTCTGTCCCAGCGAAGGCGGCGGGCATGGGTGCCCTCGTGGCGCAGGGCTTTTTTGCAGAGGTCGTGGGAAATGCGGGCATAGGCTTGGCTGTCCTGCTCACCCGAAAGACGGGGGAAGGAGGCGGGGGCCTTTTCCGTCTGCTCCATGGCAAAAACAGCGTCTAAAATGGCTTCCATGCCCTCCCCCTTGCGGGCGGAGGCGGGGAGCACGGGCACCCCCAGCGCCCGCTCCAAGGCGGGAAAGTCGATTTGCACCCCGTGGCGGCGGGCTTCGTCCATGAGGTTCACCGCCACCACCACCCGGGAGGTGATCTCCAGAACCTGCAGAACCAAGGGCAGATTCCGCTCCAGACATCCGCCGTCGCAGACCACCACCATGACCCGTGCCTCTCCCGAGGCCACAAAGTCCCGTGCCACCTCCTCCTCGGCGGACATGGGGGTCAAAGAGTAGGTGCCGGGGAGATCCACCAGCTCCAAGGTGCGTCCCTTATGGACGGCCTTGCCTCGGGCGTTGGAGACGGTCTTCCCCGACCAGTTCCCCGTGTGCTGACGGAGGCCGGTGACGGTGTTGAAAAAGGTGCTTTTGCCTACGTTGGGATTTCCTGCGAGACCCACCACCAAGGGAGGCAGGGCAGAGGGAGACACACGCTTCACAGGGGCTGTACCTCCACAAGGGCGGCGTCGCTTTTGCGCAGGGCGATGACCGTGTTCAAAATCCCGTAGGCACGGGGACTGCCGGAAGGGGCGGCAAAGAGGGCTTCTATATGGGCGCCGGGCACAAAGCCCAGATCCATAAGGCGGGTCTTTAGGGGCTCCGGGTTCAAAAGCTTAACGATGCAGGCACTGCTTCCCAGAGGGAGGCGGCTGAGTGTTTCCATGGCGGGTTTCTCCTCCTTTCCCCCGCAGGGGATGCTATGGCCATAGTATGCAGAGAGAGGAGGGCGGGGTGAAGAAAAATCTCTTTTCAAAGGCGGAAATTTGGAGTATACTGTTTGGCATGTGTGAAAAAAAGGATGTAAAAACAGAGAACAGACGGAAATTCCGCCAAGGCCTGCGGGACGGGGTGCCCATCGGCCTTGGGTATGCCGCCGTGGGCTTCGGCATCGGCCTTAGCTGCCGCAGTGCCCAACTGACCCCCCTGCAGGGCTTGCTTTTAAGCCTTTTGAACAACGCCTCGGCGGGGGAGTACGGAGGCATCACCGTCATGGCGGAGGATGCGGGCTTTTTCACCATGGTGCTGATGATGCTGGTGGTCAACGCCCGCTACATGCTCATGAGCTGTGCTTTGAGCCAGAAGCTCTCCCCGGACACCCCCATGCGGGACAGGCTGATCATCGGCTTTGACTTGACCGACGAGCTTTTCGGCATTGCCATTGCCCAGCCCGGGTACCTGAATCCCGGCTATTACTTCGGCGCCATGTGCGCCGCCATGCCCGCTTGGAGCCTTGGCACGGTGCTGGGGGTCATTGTGGGACAGCTTCTGCCCGTGTGGGCGCTTAGCGGATTGTCCGTACTGCTCTTTGGTATGTTCATCGCCATCATCGTTCCCGCAGGCAAGCAGGATAAGGTGGTGCTGTGCTGCATCCTCATCAGCTTTGCCGCAGGGTACGCCGCTTTGTATATGCCCTTTCTGAAGGACTTGTCCGAGGGCATGCGCACCTTGGTGCTCACGGTGGTGATCTCTGCCGCCGCCGCCCTGCTCTTTCCCAGAAAGGAGGAGGAAAAGTGAAGAATTATCTGTATATATTGGTTATGGCGCTGACCACCTACCTCATTCGGGTACTGCCTCTGACCTTGATTCGAAAGCCCATAAAGAGCGTTTTTCTCCGCTCCTTCCTTTATTATGTGCCCTATGTGACCCTGTCGCTGATGACCTTCCCGGCCATTACCACCGTGACCCAGTCCCCCATAGCCGGGGCGGCGGCTCTGGTGCTGGGCATTATAGACGCTTGGGCGGGGCTGGGACTGCTGCCCGTGTCCCTGCTGTGCTGCGGGTGCGTCATCGGGCTGGAGTTTCTGCTGGTGTAAACGGAATAGAAAAAAGAGACCCTCGCGGGTCTCTTTTGTGCTTGTATCCCGAAAACCCCGCCATAGTGGCGGGGTTCAAAAGAGCTTAAGCGTTGA
>CAZPCH010000293.1:0-2336 GCA_964585055.1 uncultured Christensenella sp.
CGCCCGCCCGGATATCAACGATTCCGCCGCCGAGGTGCTGTCCGAACCCATTGTGGTCTGCCGTGCCAGCGGCACTTGCGTCACCCCCAAAGAAAAACAGCGTCTCTAAGCGTAAGGAGGAAGTATGGAAAAGCTGATTATCACCGCCGCCATCTGCGGAGCGGAAGTCACCAAGGAGCAGAACCCAGCGGTGCCCTACACCGTGGAGGAGATTGCAAGAGAAGCCCGTCTTGCCTATGAAGCCGGTGCGGCCATCATTCACCTGCACGTTCGTGAGGATGACGGCACCCCTACTCAGCGGAAGGAGCGCTTTGAAGCCTGCATTGCCGCCATTAAAGAGGTCTGCCCTGATGTCATCATTCTTCCCACCACCGGCGGCGCCGTAGGCATGACCGCAGAGGAGCGGCTGACGGCTACGGAGCTGTATCCGGAGATTGCCACCCTGGACTGCGGCACCTGCAACTTTGGGGACGATATCTTCGTCAACGACATGCCCATGCTCCGCGCCTTCGGACAGAGAATGCTGGAGAACCATATTAAGCCCGAGTTTGAGTGCTTTGAGCGGGGGCATCTGGACACCGCCGTCCGTTTGGTGGAAAAGGGGCAGGCCCCCGGCCACCCCGTGCAGGTGAATCTGGTGCTGGGCGTACCCGGCTGCACCCCCGCCACGGTGGAGGATTTGGTGTATCTGGTGGGACGCTTGCCTAAGGACGCCACCTGGACGGTAACGGGTGTGGGCCGAGGGGCATTCCCCATGGCCGCCGCCGCCATTGCTATGGGAGGCAACGTGCGGGTAGGCTTTGAAGACAACATTTACTTAGAAAAGGGCGTAAAGGCCAAGAGCAACGGGGAACTGGTGGAGAAGGTGGTGCGCCTTGCCAAGGAGCTGGGCAGACCCATTGCCACCCCCCAAGAGGCCAGAGAAATTCTGGGACTGCCTCTGAAGTAAGACACCGATATAAAGAAAAAATGCCCATTTGGGGCGCAGAAATAAAAAGTATTTTTACGGAGGAATTATTTATGGCACGCAAAGGCAACAAGTACGGCACCCACAGAGTCATCGAACCCAAGGGCGTTCTCACCCAGGCGGCTTATAAGATTGACAACAACATGGACGAAATCTACAGCAACGAGATTCTCTGCGACGTCCAGAGCCTGAACATCGACTCCGCTTCCTTCACCCAGATTGCGGAAGCCTGCGGCGGAGACGAGCAGAAGATCGGAGAAATGATTCTCTCCATCGTAGCCGAGCGGGGCAAACAGCAGAATCCCGTCACCGGCAGCGGCGGCATGTTCATCGGCACCGTGGCGCAAATCGGGGAAGACCTTGCGGGCAAGTGCCCCCTGCAGGTGGGGGATAAGATTGCCTCTCTGGTGTCCCTGTCTCTGACGCCCCTGCGCATCGACAAGATTAAGGCCATCCACAAGGACATCGACCGTGTGGACATCGAAGGCAAGGCCATCCTCTTTGAGAGCGGCATCTATGCAAAACTGCCCAACGACATGAGCGAAGCTTTGGCGCTGGCGGCTCTCGATGTAGCCGGTGCCCCTGCTCAGGCACGCAAGCTCCCCAAGGAAGGGGACTCCGTCCTCATTCTGGGAGCCAACGGCAAGAGCGGCGTTCTCTGCGGCTATGAGGCCATGAAGAAGGTTGGCCCCACGGGCAACGTGGTGGGTCTTGTCCGCAACCCTGCACAGGTGGCGCCCCTTATGGAGCTGGGGGTATATCACAAGGTGGTGGTGGCCTCCGCTACGGAGCCTGTGGCCGTGTTGGAAGCGGCTCTGGAAGCCAACGGCGGCAAGGAGTTTGATCTGTCCATTAGCTGTGTCAACACCCCCAACTGCGAGATGAGCGCCATCCTCCCCGTCCGTGACGGCGGCACCGTCTACTTCTTCTCCATGGCCACCTCCTTCACCAAGGCCGCTTTGGGGGCCGAGGGCGTCGGCAAGGACGTAAACATGATTGTGGGCAACGGCTATACCAAGGACCATGCGGACATCACTTTGAACGTTCTGCGTGAGAACGAGAAGATTCGCAAGCTCTTTGATGAGAAATACGTGTAATTCCTTTTGACTGTCACCCGGGGCGGCATCCGTGGCCCCGGTTTCCCTTTTTTCATCCAATAAGGAGGCATCCATGGTATATCCCAACAAGGCAAGAGCCTACGGCGCCTTTGCTGACGTGCCGGAGGAAAAGTGGCAGGATTGGCGCTGGCAGGTAGCCAACCGCATAGAAACTTTGGAGGAGCTGAAAAAGCACCTGACCCTTACCCCTCAGGAGGAGGCGGGGGTGCAGAAGACCCTCGGCCGCCTGCGCATGGCCATTACCCCCTATT
>CAZPCH010000294.1:0-2334 GCA_964585055.1 uncultured Christensenella sp.
TGGGAGAGGTTTCCCAGTGCAACGACGATGCCAACGACAACCGCTTCAATCCCCCCATGGGCCGCTTCCCCGCCATTGAGGAGGACGAAGCCCCCTACCGCCTGCTTTGCACCGAGTATCCAGAGGCAAAGTAATGGGGCACACCATTCAAAATGACTTTCTTTCCGTCACGGCGGAGCAGGAGCGGAATGCATGTCCGTCCCTTCTGCCGACGGCACGGAGTATGTCCATGCATTGGGCGGCTGGCGAAAGACCGTTGCCGCTGTTTTAAGGAGGAGATCCTATGATTGACGTGGTCGCCTTGGGCGAATTGCTCATTGACTTTGCCCCTGTTTCCACCGATTCCGACGGCTATCCCACCATGGCCGCTCACCCCGGCGGTGCGCCCGCCAATTTTCTGGCCGCACTGAGTAAGTACGGCGTCAAAACCGCTTTGCTGGGCAAGGTAGGCGATGATACCTTCGGCAGGCTTCTGGTGGGGACGCTGGACAAGGCGGGAATCGGTACGGAGGGCATTATTTTAGACCCCGAAACCTTTACTACTTTGGCCTTTGTCACCATCGACGAAACGGGAAACCGAGAATTTTCTTTTGCCCGCAAGCCCGGCGCAGACACACAGCTTCGCTTTGAGGAACTGAACTTGAGGCTCGTTGACGAAGCCAAAGTGTTCCACTTCGGCACCCTGAGTCTGACGGACGAGCCTGCCAGGTCTGCCACCTATCAAGCGGTGGCCTACGCCAAAGCCAAAGGAAAGTTAATCACCTATGACCCCAACCTCCGCAAGCCCCTGTGGAAGTCTATGGAGGAAGCCAAAAAGCAGATGCTCTGGGGGCTTTTGCAGGCCGATGTGGTGAAGATCAGCGACGAGGAAGTAACGTTTTTGTGGAACTGCACCCCGGAGGAGGGGGCAGAGAAGCTTTTGAACGACTTCGGCGTATCCCTTGCCATGGTCACCCTGGGGTCTAAGGGGGCATATTTGAAAAACAAGAACGGAGCATGCCATGCGGCCGCTCCCAAGGTGCATCCCGTGGATACCACCGGCGCAGGAGATATTTTCGGCGGCAGTGCTCTCAGCCGAATTCTGGAGCTGGGAATTGCGCCCGGCGAACTGACTGTAGAGCAGATGATGAAAATCGGCCGTTTCGCCGCCGACGCCGCCAGTCTGTCCACGGAAAAGAGCGGCGGCATCCCCAGCATTCCCGAATTGGAGACCGTGGTGCGGTCTTTGTAAAAGCCAAAAGCGGTTTTCGCCGTCCATCGGAACCGCTTTTTTTATTTTAAAAGCATATCAAATGCGGCAGAGCGGGGCGGGAGAATTTTTTACGGAAGAAAACTGTGCAAGCAAAATCAAGCGCCGAGGCCGGGGGAGGGGTATAATGCCCCCAGAGCAGACAAGGAGGCAGAAACGTGAACCCGTGGTATAAGGAAATTCAGCTTCTCATTGACGAAATAGACCGCTGTATCAAGCTGAAGGACAGCGAGGAAATGACCTTGGAGGCCCTGTCCAGGCGCTTCGGCTATTCCCCCGGCTACATTTCCAGAAAGTTTCGGGAGATTTCGGGGATGCGCCTCAGGGAGTATCTTCGGGGACGGCGTCTGGCCTTTGCCCTGGTGCAGGTGCGGGATACGGACAGGGGACTGCTGGACATTGCCTTAGATTACGGCTTTTCCTCCCATGAGGCCTTCACCCGTGCCTTTGCGGAGACCTACGGCCTTTCCCCCAGTGCTTACCGCCGCCATCCCGTGCCCGTGGTTTTGCGCACCCTTTTGCATCCCTTTGACTGCTACTTAACGGAAATAGGAGCGAAATCCATGGAAAAAACCAACGAACAGGTGAAAACCTACTTTATTACCATTCCCGCCCATAAATTCCTGCATATTCGGAATTATGAGAGCATCGGCTACTGGGATTTCTGGCAGAAGCAGAGCCAAATTCCCGGGCAGGACTGTGAGACTATTTGCGGTCTTCTTTCGGGCATTCCAAACAAGCTGGATGATTTGGGCGGGGAGGAGGCCGACAGCAGCGCCGGCCAGATTATGGGCTTTATCAATGCGCCTGAGGGGCGGATTTGCAGCTGGGGCATTCCTCTGGCCGAGGCCTACGGCGTGCGGCTGCCGAAAGAGTATGCGGGCCCCGTTCCCCCGCAAATGCGGCTGATGGACGTGGCGGAAGGGGAGTATATCGTCTTTGAGCACGGTCCCTTTGACTTTGAGACTCAGAATCAGGCGGTGGAAGCCAAGATAGAGGCGGCCATGAAGGACTTTGACTATGCCGCTTCAGGGTATGCCCTGGATACCGCCCCGGAGCGGGTATTCTACTTCTACCATGACTGC
>CAZPCH010000295.1:0-2316 GCA_964585055.1 uncultured Christensenella sp.
AGGCTTTCGTCAAAGCCAATCTCGTCCAGCACTTTGACTGCCTCGTCAAAGCGTCCAACCCGGCTGGGATCATGGGCATCGGAGCCTACATACACGCAGGTGCGGTATTCCATGCAAAGGCGAAGATAGGTGCGGATGTTTTCCATGCAGTTCTTCTTCCATCCCTCCAGTATTGTGGTATTGTTGACTTCCAAAGCTACACCATATTCTTTGGCCCCTTGCACCAGGCGCACATAGTCTAAAGGCCAGGTGCTGTCATCGGGATGGGAGATAAAGAAAATTTTGGGGTGCTGCATGCACCGAATCAAATTGTCCGTATTCTTTTCCATCCCCTGATTCTCATAGCAGGTGCCGTGAATCCCTACGATACCATAGTCCAATAGGGAAAGAAACCGTTCCGGCAGGGTCATGGTGCCGTCGCTGAGCACGTTGTTCTCCACCCCGTAGTACATATGTACGCCGTACAGCTCCCGAGGAATGGCGCAAAGGTTCTTAAAATAGATGGGATCGCAGGTGCCGGGGGTACCGGGAGCATGCTCGCTCATGCCCAGTCCCACAAGCCCCTTCTCCTTGGCCGCCCATGCATTTTCTCTTGGTGTCCCGTAAGCATGGCCGGAAGCCAGGGTGTGGGTGTGAATATCCAAAATCAGCTTATTATTCATCTTTATTCTTTCTCCAAAAAATATTCCGATGCTTCATTATACCCGTTCAAACGGCTTTTGTCACGTACTATCCTTTTATGCCGCCTGACAGTCGGTTTTTCCCGTTTATGAGGCGCATACGGGATTGACAGCTTTATTTCCTGTGTTACAATGCAAATATAGACATTCTACGCCCTTTGCAAAGCTTTTTGAAACGGCATTGCAGAGCAGGCAAATATAATGCAGGAGGTGTTCCCATCCATGCGCAGCGTCTTTATGCTCTTAATTCCCCTTTCCTTGCTTGCCGCCGCAAGCTGGTATCTATCGTACCGTCTGTACCAAGGGCTGGCCGCTTTCTTTCCCGGAATGCGGTTTTGGCCTGTGCTGGTGCTAATCCTTGCCCTGCTCCTCATTTTGGTGCTGTCCTTTATGCGGGCGCTGACGCCTTTTTCCAAAGAATTCAAGCGGATTCTGGGGCTGGCAGGAGGATACTGCATGGGCTTTGTCCTCTACTTTTTGCTGTTTACGGTGGCTGCGGACTTGCTTTTGCTCCTGCCCCGGCTGTTAAAACTGCCTTTTACCGCTCACCGTCTTTTTTACGGCTTTGTGACGGCAGGGGTATTGCTTTTAACCCTTACCACCTGCCTGTACGGCTTTCTCCATGTTCATAATATCCGTCATGAATCCTATGAAATTCCTCTGCAGGGCAAGGAGGATATTTCGGATTTAAACGTGGTGATGATTAGCGACCTCCATTTAGGCTCCGTTGGTTCGGAAGAAAGGCTGGAAAAGGTGGTGGAAGAAATCAATGCCTTACAGCCTGACGTGCTTTGCATTGCGGGGGATTTCTTTGATACAGACTTTGCCTCCATTCAAAATCCAGATGCCGCCCTTAAGACCCTGCAGAAGCTCCATACCACCTACGGAATATATGCTTGCCTTGGCAACCATGACGGCGGGGCAACCCTGCCTCAAATGACCGCCTTTTTGGAGAAGGCGGGAATTTGTCTGCTGGACGATGCCTATACAATCATTGACCGGCGGCTGGTGCTTGTCGGACGGCTGGATGCTTCGGCCATCGGGGGATACGGGGAACGGAAGCGTCAGCCCCTTTCCGATATTCTTGCTTGCGAGAACCCCGCCCTGCCCGTTATCGTGCTGGATCATAACCCCGCCCACATCTCCGAATACGGCAGTGAGGCGGACTTGATTCTCTGCGGCCACACCCACAAAGGGCAGGTATTCCCGGGGAATCTGGTCACGAAGAGGCTGTACACCGTGGATTACGGCTATTATAGAAAGGATGCCCAAAGCCCCCATGTGATTGTGACCTCCGGCGTAGGCGCCTGGGGCATGCCCATGCGGGTGGGCACCAATTGCGAAATCGTCTCCATCCGCTTTTCCTGTGAGCCGTAAAACCTCAAAATGCTTTTAACAAGAGAGAATGCCGTCGGACATTCCCTCTTGTTTTACAACATGTTTTCAGCAGAAATAATAAATCCGAACCCATTCCCTGTTTTAAGAATGCAGTGCACATTTATCGTTTTTGAGAGCGAGCGGCGATAAGAACTTCATACGAGAATAAAAAAGCCAAATCGAAGCCCAGCGAAGCAGATTCGGTTTGGAAAGGAGCTGCGACAGAATGAGTGAGGAGTGACTTTGATTTAAAATAGAA
>CAZPCH010000296.1:0-2284 GCA_964585055.1 uncultured Christensenella sp.
ATTGATGAAGGACAAGATTCCCTTTTACTGCGTGGCGGGGAACCACGACGTGGGAGCGGACAAGCCGGACTATGCCTACTATTTCGACTATGATTTAAACGAACTGAGGGAGGAGGAGAACCTTTATGAGGGAGGCGTCTGCTGGTACATGCCCTTTGAGGCGGGAGGCACCAAGTTTTTGCTCATGGGGCTGGGGTGGCAGAAGACCATGGACTGGCTGACCTGGGCCCAGGAGGTGCTGGAAGCCCATCAGGAGGAGGTGGTGATTCTCTTGGTGCACAACTTTTTGGACGACGACGGGAGTTTGACCTCCAACGGGCGGAAGGTGGAGCGGAACATTGTGCGGCTGTACAAAAACGTGCGGCTGGTGCTTTGCGGCCACAACGACGGCTCGGCACGGAAGGATTTGTGCTATGACGACGGGCGCAGGGTGTACGCCCTCATGTACAACTTTCAGGACGACAAAAAGAAGGGGCTGGGGTATCTGCGCATTTTGACCTTTGATCCCGTGAGCCGAAACATTGACGTGACCACCTACTCCCCCTATCTGAACGACTACAACTACTACGAGGACGAGAGCCGGGACAGCTTTGTTCTGGAGGAAGGGTTTTAGGGGCGGCGGGTTCGCTTTAGCGAACCCTTCTGCACCGGGGGAGCGGAACGCTCCCCCGGTGCAGAAGAGAAGGGCTTCGCCCTTCCGCCGCCCCCGTCCCCCAAGAACACTCCTGCCCCTTTCTGCCGCCAATAAAAAAGAGACGCTTGGGCGTCTCTTTTGCTACGTTTTATTTGTTTTACACGCAAAGCCTGCGCCTTATACCTCTTCCACCGTGACCTCGTCGCTTTCGGGGGTTTCCTCCTCTTCAGGGGCTTCCTCGTCTTCGGGGACTTCGGGGGCTTCCTCTGCAGGGGAGGCATCCTCCTCCGTCTCTTCCTCCTCGGCCTCTTCCCCTTCTTCGGGGGCTTCCAGCATCTTTTCCTCCTCGGCAGGAACGGCCTCATGGGGCCACGTGCGGCTGAGAACCAGCAGTACTACGCCGCCTACGAAGATAAACAGGCTGATAAACTGGCTGGTGGACAAAGCGCCCACGTTCCCCCGGAAATCGTCCCGGAAGAACTCAATCGTGAACCGCCACACAGCGTACAGCACCATGTACAGACCGCTGACGGTGCCTCGGCGGAGCTTGCGGCTGTTGTACAGCAGGACAAGGAAGATGCCCAGCAGGGTCAGGAACATGGCCTCCATGACCTGAGTGCCAAGGCGGGATACGCCGTTGAGGGTAAAGCACAAAAAGCCCTCCGCTTCAATGCCGAAACAGCACCCGGCCATGAGACAGCCTATGCGCCCGGCGGCGTGGGCAAAGCAGAAGCAGGGGAGAATCAAATCGGTGAAGGAGAAGAAGTTCTTTCTCTTCTTCAGGCACACCAAAAGAACCCCCAGCAGGCCGCCGATAAGCCCGCCGTAGAAGACCAGACCTGCAGAAAGCAGATCCCACAGCTCCTGCCAGCTTTGGGGCATGGAGGGAGGATCGGTGATAAAGTATAGGAGCTTGGCCCCGACCATACCCACCAGAATGGCCCAGATAAGGGCGTCCAAGGTGTCGTCTTCGGAAAGGGGGGACTTTTTTCTCAAAACATACAGTACGATCAGTGCCACAATGGTGCCGGCTAAGGCGCACAGACCGTAGGAAGGCAGACTGATGCTGCCAAGCTGTACAAAGGGATGCATAGTTTTCCTCCAAAATCAGGATAGCTTATCATAGCACAGGCGGCGAATAAAGTAAAGCCGTACGGGGGAGATTTGCTTTTTCTCCTCTTTTCCTCGGGTAAAAACCGTGCTATAGTATAGGTATGGAAAGTTTATTTGACGACAACAGAAAAAAGCAGGCCCCCTTGGCCGACCGCATGCGCCCCCGCACCTTGGACGAGTTCATCGGCCAGCAGCACATTGTGGGCCCCGGGCGGCTTTTGCGCCGTGCCATTATGACCGACTCCCTTCAATCCTCCATCTTTTTCGGCCCTCCGGGGACGGGGAAGACCACTTTGGCGGGGATTGTGGCCAACGCCACGGGAGGCAGGTTTGTGAAGATCAACGCCGTGTCCTCCGGGGTCAAGGAACTGCGGGAGATTGTGGCCGAGGCCGAGCGGCAGCTTCAGCTTTACAACAAGCCCACCTATCTGCTTTTGGACGAGTGCCACCGCTGGAGCAAGACCCAGAGCGACGGTCTGCTTCCCGCCCTGGAAAGCGGCATTGTCCGCTTCATCGGCTCCACCACGGAAAACCCCA
>CAZPCH010000297.1:0-2275 GCA_964585055.1 uncultured Christensenella sp.
GGGCGTATATGCCCTGGTCAATAAGGCCTGGGCGGATTTCTTCCCCCTCATTGCCGTGGTGCTCATGAGCTTCGGCGCCGGTTTGTTCTTCCTGAACAGCTACCCCGTGTGGGCCGACTGGTACGGCAACTTCAACATGTACGGTTCTCAGGGCGGCGTTACCCCCGTCATCCTGATTCTGGTACCCTTCTTCGCCGCCATTATCTGCGGCATCGTATCCTGCTTCAAAGTCGAGGAGGCAAAATAAGATGAAGAAGAACAGATGCATTGCCCTGTGCCTGGTTCTGGCCCTGGTATTGTCCATGACCGCCTGCACCACCGCAGGAGAAAATATCGAAAAGTATTTCAGCGAAGTCAACGGCAAGCTGAAGATTCTCACCGGGAGCAATTCTTCCGATAAGAAGGCCGTGGACAACAGCAAGAGCGCCCTGCCCGCTCCCGCCAACTTTACCCTTTCCGAGGACGGCACCTACTCCTTTGGAGCGGTAGAGGGTGCAGACAACTATGTGGTCTACATGTACGACGCCGCCACGGGGGAAGGCCGGTTCAATTCCCTGCCCACCACCGTGACAAACGGAAATCTGCGGGATCTCATCGACTACTCCTACGGCATCTATGACGTGCAGGTCATCGCTTACCCCGCCGCTACGGACAAGACCTACAAGAAGTCCGAGCCCGCCCACGTTTCCTTCACCTGCAAGGGCGAAGTCCCCGCTCCTGAATATGCCTACCGCTGGGACTGCTTCACCAAGGAGTTCGGCGTACAGCTGACCAACGTTACCATTTACAACGCCAGCGCCTTCCCCAAGAAGGCAGACGTCACCCTGATTGGGGCGGACGGCAGCGAAGTGAAGCTGTCCATGGAGAATATCTCCCTTGTGGACAACGTCTTTACCGCAACCGCCGAGAATCTTCCCGCAGGTACCTACACTTTGAAGGTGGAGACCGCTTGGGACGAGGCCGTGGTTACCAACAACAAGCTGGAGAGCGACCTTGGCACCATTGAACTGCTTGACAACGCCAACGCCATAACCGAAGGCTACGGCTATCTGAACACGGAGGTCTATACCACTTTGGACTACCCCACCGTGGCGGACTTTGATCCTCAGCAGGGGGGCAGCATCGGCACCTGGTACTACTTTGAAAACTGGAAGATGTCCTATAAGGGCGTTGTCTCCGTAGCCACCTTCGGCGAAAGAGGCGTGGAGGACGTGGCCTACACCGCCGTTCCCATGGAGAATGTGACCGATGGCTCCGTATACTCCTTTGACATTGAGCTTCAGAACGCTTCCGGCAAGATCAGCCTCTATGACGGCTTCTTCTACCATGATCAGAACAAGGGCTACGGCACCTTGGAGCTGAAGGCCGACGGCACCTTCGTGCTGGAGATTCTGGGAAGCGTGCAGGAAGAATCCGCTCAGAGCGGCGGCATGGGCTTTGGCGGCCGGGGCGGCGTGCCTCACGGCAGCATTCAGGGCACTTGGCTTGAGAACGGAGACGGCACGGTGAAGCTGAGCTATAACCGCTCCTCTGCCGTATCCGATTCCACCGGCGCACACTAAGCGCTAAGACCTGCCTCCGGCTTCAAGGCAGCGGAGCCGGAGGCCTCCCTTAGGGGGAGGAGATGCAGTTTCTTCATCGTAACTCCTCATTTTGATTTACGTCTCCTCCCCATTCTCTTGTATATAAACAAGGAAACGTTTTATGAAGTATGCAGACATTCTTCAACAGATGACCCTCTGGGAAAAAGCACGGATGCTCACAGGCATGAGCAACTGGGAAACCTACCCCTTTGCACGGGGAGAAGTGAAGTCTGTATTCTGCGCCGACGGCCCCCACGGACTGCGCAAGCAGGCGGGGGCGGCGGATCATCTGGGTCTGAACGAAAGCGTGAAGGCCACCTGCTTCCCCACGGCCTCCTGCCTTGCCCATAGCTGGGACGAGGAGCTTTTGGAGGAAGTGGGAAAGGCTCTTGGCCAAGAAGCCGCCCAGCAAGGAGTGGACGTGCTGTTGGGCCCGGGGCTGAATATAAAAAGAAGCCCTTTATGCGGGCGCAATTTTGAATACTATTCCGAAGACCCCTATCTGGCGGGAAAACTGGCGGCGGGCTTTATCAGAGGGGTGGAGAGCACCGGCACGGCGGCCTGTCCCAAGCACTTTGCCGCCAATTCCCAGGAATTCAATCGGATGTACTATGACGCCGTGGCGGACGAGCGCACCCTGCGGGAGATGTATCTAACGGGCTTTGAGATTGCCGTAAAGGAAGGGAAGCCCG
>CAZPCH010000298.1:0-2267 GCA_964585055.1 uncultured Christensenella sp.
CAAAGCTACCCAGGGCGGGAGAGACTCCACTGGAGTCTCTCTTTCTCCGCCCTTCAAATCCCTCTATTCCTTTGCAACTAAAAAACCCATCCGATGGATGGGTCTTTTAGTTGGTCGGGGTGACGGGATTTGAACCCACGACCTTTTGGTCCCGAACCAAACGCGCTACCAAACTGCGCTACACCCCGAAATAAAAAATGGAGCCAATGAGGGGACTCGGACCCCTGACCTGCTGATTACGAATCAGCTGCTCTACCAACTGAGCTACATTGGCACACTCAACATTCCCATTATAAGAAAGAGTCCGGATTCTGTCAAGGGCTAACTTTGGATTTGCCGCAATTTTTCCGACTCAAGGGGGAGTGCATTCCTATAAAAGAGGAGGGATGAAAGAAAAAAGGGACGGCTTTCCGTCCCTTTGCCTGTATTGTGAGCTTTTGAGGTGCATTACGCATCCAGAATCTCGTAGGTCAGGGCGCCCAGAGTGCGGATACCCTTTTCGATTTGCTCCATGGAAGGCATGGAGTAGTTCATGCGGAAGGCGTTGGAAGACTGGGAAGGATCCATGACAAAGGCCACTCCGGGAACGCAGGCCACTTTGCGGCGGATGCCCTCCTGCACAAAGGGGTAGGCATCCATGCCCTCGGGAAGGAAGGCGGTGACGAAGAGCCCGCCCTGAGGACGGTTGAAACGGACGGCGGGGTGGAAGTATTTTTCCATGTTGGACAGCATGCACTCGCACTTTTCCCCGTAGAGCTTGCTAACCTCGGCAATGTGTCCGGCATAGTCGTGCTCGGTCATATAGCGGAAGCAGATTTCCTGAAAGAGGGTGGTGGAGTGGACGTCCGTACACTGCTTGGCCACGGTCAAACGGGCGGTGAGGGCTTTGTTGGCAGTGATAAAGCCCAGGCGGAAGGCGGGGGCCATGGTCTTGCTGAAGCTGCCGGCGTGGATGACGATGCCCTCCGTGTCCAGACTCTTGATGGGGGGGACGGGGTCGCCTGCAAAGCGGAGCTCGCCGTAGGGATCGTCCTCCAGAATGAAGAGACCGTATTTCTTAGCCAGCTCGTAGATGGCCTTGCGCTTTTCCCAAGAGGTGGTGAAGCCCGTGGGATTTTGGAAGTTGGGGATGATGTAAATCAGCTTTGCCCGAGGGGTACTCTGAATGGCCTTTTCCAGGGCATCCAGATTCATGCCGTCGGGTTCCATGGGTACGCCGGTGAGTTTGGCGCCGTAGGAGCGCAGGGTGTTCAGCACGCCCACAAAGCTCAGTTCTTCGCAGATGACGCCGTCCCCTTCGTTGAGAAGAATCTTGGCGGTTAAATCTGCGCACTGCTGGCCGCCGGAAACAATGAGGGTGTCATCCTCTTCCCGGGGGAAGCCGTACTTTTGCTTCAAATAGGCTTTCACCGTGTCCCGCAGGGGCGGGAAGCCTTCGGTGATGCCGTACTGGAGCATGGATACCCCCCGCTGGGAAAGGGCGGCATAGGCAATGTCCGCAATCTCCTTGGTGGGGAAGGCATCGGGGGAGGGGTTGCCGCCGGCGAAGCTGATCATGTCCGGGGCGGCGGTGAGCTTGAACAACTCTCGGATGATGGAGCCGGAGACGCCGTTCATGCGGTCAGACTGCAAAAATTCCATAGAAAAGACCTCCGATGTGTATTTTTCGGCCGCTGTCCCTCATGCCCGAAGGCATACGACGGCCGGAGAAACAAAGTCAGACGGTGGGCACCAGGTACAAAAGCAGATTGGCCTTATAGAAGAACATACCCAGGGGGGAGCTTTCCAAGAAGGTATAGATGCGGGGAACGACCGCCAGCATCAGGGGGCAGAGCATAAAGAAGATAAACACAATCAGAATGCCGTGGAGCAAGCCGATGCCGCAGGAGAAGGGGATATCCAACTGCCGCAGTACGGGCAGCCCCTCCTTTCCATAGTCTATGAGGCGAAGGACGAAGCCCAGAAGCATTCTGAACAGTGAAAACAGCAAAAGCAGGGAGAGAACATTCAGCACCACGTCCACAATGGTCTGGTTAAAATAATCTCCCAGGGTATAGATTTCCTTGGCGGCATAGGCCTGCCTGCGGATATTCTTCTCCACCGCTCTGTCAAAGGGGCGGGGCATGTCTGCGTTGCGGATGACCGTGGCCAAGGTCTCCTCATTTAACTGGGAGGAGGGGACGTGGACAAGCTCCACGGAGGTCTCATTGATATACTCGTAGCCCTCAAAGTAGTAGAGCATCATATCATAGAGGGTCTCCTGCTTT
>CAZPCH010000299.1:0-2259 GCA_964585055.1 uncultured Christensenella sp.
TAGATGGAAACGTACGGACTCTTCGGCGGCAACCCCATCCATACAGGGGACGAATGCACAGGGTGCTTAAGCTGACAGGCTGGAGATCCAGATTGCCGTCTATAAACACATTGGCTGCCAATCACTGATTGTTTCCGGTGCTGAGGGTTACCCCCAGATACTCATTGGCTTCTTTATAGCTGAGCAGGAAAATCTTATCCACGGTGTCGTATCTGCCGTCGGTTTTCCATTTAGCATATCCCTGATTGTCGGCATTGGACAGGTCAATACCGCTTGCGGTTTGCGGGTACATGCCAAAGGGTACAATGCTTCCCGGGGCAATGCTTCGGTTGCTTATGGATACTGTCATGGGATTTGTTCCTCCGCTGTATTTGGGATGTCTTTATTCTAACTGCCCCTTTGCAAATTTGTGTTTGGGATAAAAATAAATAAAAACACCTGCTTGCAATGGGATGACAAAGCAAGCAGGTGTGAAGCTGCAAATGTTCAATTAAAAACAGCGGTTAGCCTTCGATGATTTTCTTGGAGGAACTGGCGCCGATGCGGGTAGCGCCGGCAGAAATCATGGCTTCGGCGGCTTCTTTGGAGCGGATGCCCCCTGCGGCCTTTACGCCCATGTCGGGGCCAACGGTCTTGCGCATGAGGGCAATGTCCTCTGCGGTTGCCCCGGCGGTGGAAAAGCCGGTGGAAGTTTTTACAAAGTCCGCCCCTGCGTTCTTGGCGCACAGGCAGGCCTTTTCCTTTTGCTCATCGGTAAGCAGACAGGTCTCGATGATGACCTTCAAGAGCGCCTTGCCCTTGCAGGCTTCCACTACGGCGGCGATGTCGGATTGGACGTAGTCCCAATCCCCTTCACGGGCGGCGCCAATGGCAATGACCATGTCGATTTCCGAAGCACCGTTCTTAATGGCGGCGGCGGCTTCAGCGGCTTTGATTTCAGGCAGGGTAGCGCCCAGAGGGAAGCCCACTACACAGCAGGTCTTAATATCCGTGCCCTTTAATTGTTCGGTAACGAACTTGGCGTAAATGGGGTTGACGCATACGCTGGCGGTGCCGTAGCGGGCGGCTTCCTCGCAGACCTTGCGGATGTCCTCGTGGGTGGCTTCCGGCTTTAACAGAGTGTGGTCGATATACTTATTGAGCTCCATCCTTGGCATCCTCCTCCTGAGAAAATAGAATCACATTGTCGCCGCTGTCCCAGAGACGCTCCAGATTGTAGTAGGTGCGCTCTTCGGGATGGAAGATATGCACCAGCACATCCCCAAAGTCCAGCACTACCCAACGGCCTTCCTGATACCCTTCCTTGCGGCGGACGAAAAGGCCTTCTTCCGCCATCTTGTCCTCCAGCTCATCGCACAGGGTCTTGACCTGGGGGATACTGCGGCCGCTGCACACCACGAACCAGTCCGCCACAATGGTTTTATCCTGGACGTACATGGCACGGATGTCCTGGGCCTTCTTGTTGTAGAGAACCTGGCAGATGGCTCTTGCCTGCTCTTCCGAATGTCGTTGCTCCATATATTGCTCCTGTTCTGGTTAGTTGGAATGAATTTCTTGTTCCAGAGTTTCCAGCGCCCGCAGACAGGCGGGATGCAGCCGTTCACCCTTCTCTTTAATATAGCAGATATTGTGCCTGATTGCAAGCAAAAGGGCAGAATCCAGCTCCTTTTGACTTGAGGCGCAAAGGGCTTTTTGACGAAGAGTCTCCACGCCCTCAAAACTTCGTCCCGGCTCCACCATGTCCGCAAGGAAAAGGAGCTTATCTAAGGGAGTCATGTACCTTTCTCCCGTGGTGTGGAGGCGGATGGCCTGTAAAACTTCCTCGTCCTCTATGCCGTAGACCTCACGAGCCAGCACGCTGCCGGCGGGGGCATGGACAATGGGGACAATGTCCGTGGGCATAAGTTGGCCCTGGGCTCTCTCTGCTAAGGCGTACTGCTCCTCAATGGGAAGGGACTTGGCGCAGTCATGAAGCAGAGCCCCCAGTCGTGCCTTTTCGCCGTTTATCCCCAGATGCTCGGCCATCTCCATGGCGGTAAGCATAACCCCGACGGTGTGAGCAAAGCGGGTGGGCTTTAAACTTTGCTCCATGGCCGCCGTCAAAGCGGGAATGGGAGCAGGGGCATAGAGCCCGTGGGCGCAGATATATTCCGCTACGGAGGAAGGAACCAGATGGCCGATGGGCAGACCCTGAGCCGTACGCTCTCGAATCAAGGTGGAGGAAACCTCCCGCACGGGGGGCAAAAGAATCACTTCAGC
>CAZPCH010000300.1:0-2258 GCA_964585055.1 uncultured Christensenella sp.
TCCCGTGCGGCGGGTATCCTCGCACCAGACCTCGTCACAGCTTTGCAGGGTTTCTACTACACGGTAGGTGATATCGCCCAGATTGCCGATGGGCGTGGCGGCCAAATACAGCATCAGCTTCTCCTTTCCCGCAGATTGCTTCCGGAAAATTGAATGGCTGTGGTTACGGCGCTGTCCGTAATGCGGGAGGCCACCCGCTCCCCGTAGCGATCCTGCAGTTCCGCAAGGGACAGATTGGTAATGTATACGGTGGCCAAGCCTGCACTGCGCCGTTCGTCGCAAAGAGCGAAGAGGGATTCTCCCGTAATATTGGGAATCATGGGTTCGGACCCTAAATCGTCCAAAACCAGAAAGGGAACGTGCATATATTGGGGCAGGGGAGAGACCTTTTTGCTCATGCCGTTCATAATATCCTGCACGAAGTAGTAAGCGGTGACCCGCAGACTTTCCACACCCTTTTGCAAGGCACGGTATGCAATGGCATTGGCGAAAAAGGATTTACCCAGTCCGGGCATGCCGCAAAAATAAAGCTGGGTTTTTTGAGGAGCGGGCAGGGCATCTGCATACTGCTGACAAAAGTCTTTGATGCGCTGACCGCGGGCTTTGGAAACCTCATCGGGATAGAAGTCCGGGTTAAAATGCGCAAAGGTCTCCCGATCGTTGATGCGGCCGCTTTCCATGCGGCTTTGCTGTTCCAGCTGGAGGCGGCACACGCATTTTTTCTGTACGGGGCTTCCTGTATACCCTGTATCCCGGCACAGAGCGCAGGTATATATTGGCTCCAGATAGGTTTCGGGAAGACCCAGCGAACTTAAAAGCGCACCTTGCTGTTTCTTCAGATTCTTCAGCACCGCAAGCCCCTTGTCCTTGGGCAGGGAAAAAGCCTTGCCCCTTTGGGCAAAGATATCTGCAAATGCAGGGGACGCCGCCAGACATTCCTGACGTCTTTTCTGCATTTGCTGTTGATTTTTCTCCCGTAGGGAAGCGTAATACTGGCTGAACGTATCCATAGAATCTCCTTACAAGTCGCTGTCCAAGTCCAATGAAATATCGTCGATGCTGAAGGTACTGTCCTTGTGCTGGGCGTAGGAAGAAGCGTAAGCGGGTTTCTTCTGTCCCCTTGCAGAAGAGACGGCGGGGGCTTCCAAGGCCTTTTGGGCCTCCACCAAGGTGCGAATGCCTTTCTCGCTCCAGCTCTTTAAAATCGCCTTCAGCCTGCCGAAGGGACGGTCGGCGTTTTGACAATCCTCTGCCGCCAGCAGAATAACGTCTCGGGGCAGAGATTCCGAAAAGGCGGAAAGCTGTGCAATGGCCGTGGGGCCGGGAAGCTCCACCTTTCCCATGCGGGCAAAAACCTGTCGAGCAAACTCCCGCTCACCGCTTTGAATGCCCTGATGCTTTTCTATCTCTTCCCGGCTGGTGAGATTCTGCTCGTGGAGCAGTTCCAGCCGCTCTCCCAGTATTTCGAAGGTGGGGGTGGATACCCCAGTTAGCTGGGGACATACGGCCAAAATGGCCTCCTGATCAAAGCCCCAGTTCCGAATCCACTTTTCGTACAGATCCATTTCGTCCTGGGTGGGCATGCGCCGCTTTCCCCAGCGGCGGAGAATCTCCCCTGCGCCATGCTTTTTGGCGGCCAAATCCCGCATATATTCCTGAGCCTTCTGGGGGGTGGTAATGCCCCTTTCCGCCCAGCTTTTTCCCACGGTGAGAATGTATTGAATGCTGACATTCCGCCCCTTATTCTCCATGCAGGAGGCAATCAGCTCCAATACCGCACCCTCTTCAAGACCAAAGGTCTCGATCAGATCGTACACGTGCTTCATTTCCCGCAGTGTAAAGGTTCTGGGGGCAATGAGATCCTGAAGGGCCCGCACAAAGGTGGCATACTTTATGGGCGTAGCCGTAGTGGAGGCAGGCTGTTCCGTTGTAAGATACTCCACCTCCAAAGGCTCCTCGCTCAAAATGCGCACCAATCCCCGGCTCTGCCAGTATACAAAGGCGGTCAGCACCTGCCCCTGAGTCAAAAACAGCGCCGAGGCGATGTCCGTATCCCCCATGGAGGGGAAATGGCACTGCATGAGACCGTAGAGGTATACTTTCAGAGCATAGCCGTCGGCATCGGGCATATACTCGGCAATAAATAGATTGTCCAGCGGCGTTTGCTCCCGCTTGGCCGCTTCGGGAGAAAAATGTATATTCATATTCAAAAGTATACCACGGGTGGCCAATCGTTTCAAGGCATAAAAACAGACCCG
>CAZPCH010000301.1:0-2254 GCA_964585055.1 uncultured Christensenella sp.
CGTTTTCCTTAAATCCGGGAGGATAGGAGGAAATTTCTCCCAGCTCCGGATGATACTCCGTATATCAGGGGCTCAATCGCTCCACCCCGTATTCTCCCAGAAGCCTTGAACGGGTAGACTCCATGGCTTTGAGCCCATAGCCCTGCTCCCTGCCCACGCCGGCCAGGGTGCAAAAGCCTTGGGGTTCAATGAAAATCTGGCCTTCCTTGCACTGGGAGGAGCCAATCTTGTTGCCGTAGGCGTCGTAGGCGCGGAGGAACCATTCTCCGTCCCAGCCGTCTTTCACAATGGCGGCCTCCATGTCGGAAACCGCTTTATTGACGGAGGCGGCCTCCTCCATAAGCCCCATCCTCTGACAAAGCCGGGCATACTCCCCGCCGTATTTCACGAACATGCCGCCGATGAAAACGGACTCCGCCACGGGCCCTTCGCTGGGGCCGAAGGTCTGGAAGGACTCGCCGGGCTCTTCCGAGAAGCAGTTCAGGTTCAAACAGTCGTTCCAGTCCGCCCGGCCGATGAGCGGCAGGCGGTGGGGGCCAAGATGGTTCAAGGTAAAGTTTATACTGCGGCGGACATGCTCCATCAGCGGTTCTTCCGTGCCGGGAACATTGTCAAAGGGCGTGGGGTAATCCAGAATGGAGAAGTCCCCCGTTTCCTTTACATAGGCGCAGACCGCCCCCACCAGCCACAGGGGGTCATCGTTGAAACCGCCGCCGATGTCATTGTTGCCCCGCTTGGTCAGAGGCTGGTACTGGTGATAGGTGGAGCCGTCTGCAAACTGGATGGAAGCAATGTCGATGATCCGCTCCCGTGCCCGGTCAGAGACGATGTGCATAAAGCCGTACAGATCCTGACAGGAATCCCGAAAGCCCATTCCCCGCCCGGTGCCGGTTTCATAATAGGAAGCACTGCGGCTCATGTTAAAGGTGACCATGCACTGGTATTGGTGCCAGATGTTCACCATGCGGTTCAGTTTATCGTTGTCGGATTGAAGCTGATAGTTGCCCAGCAGCCGATCCCAGTAAGCGGCCAGCTCCGCCATGGCGGCGTCTACGGCTTCCGGCCGAGCAAATTTTGCACTGACTCTCTTGGCGGTATCCTTGCGGATGACGCCGGGGGCAACAAACTTCTGATCTCTGGGATTTTTCCCATACCCCAGAACAAAGGTGGCTCTATAGCTTTCTCCGGGCGCCAGAGAAATTTTTAGATGCTGACAGCCGATAGGATACCAGCCCACAATTTTGGAAAAGGCGCTCCGTTCTTCTTCCACCAGCCGGGGCTCCCGCCAGTCCCCCATGTGGCCTAAGAAGGTGTTTCGATCCGTGTCCCAACCGACGGCGGGCCGGTTTACCCCGTAATAGGCATAGTGATCCCGACGCTCCCGATACTCGGTTTTGTGATACAGAATGCCGTCCTCTACTTCGGATTCGGCAATGTTCAGATTTCGCTGATAATTCTGGCTGTCATCCACCGCATTCCACAGGCACCATTCCATTACGCCCCAAATATGGACGGTTTTGGGGGCGTTCGTTTCGTTGGTCAGCACCAAATCGTGGAGCTCGCAGTTTTCGCCTACGGGGACGAAAAAGGTCATCTTCGCATTCAGACCGTCCTTGGAGGAGTCAAAGACCGTATAGCCCATGCCATGGCGGCATTCGTAGCGATCCAGCTTTGTGCGGGTGGGCAGGAAGCCGGGGTTCCAGGCCTTTTTGCCGGTCTCTTTAATATAGTAGAACCGGCCGCCGTTATCCCCGGGGACGGCATTGTACCGATAGCGCAGAAGCCGTTGCAGCTTGGCGTCCCGGTAGAAGCAGTAACCGCCGCCGGTGTTGGAAATCATGCCCAAAAAATCCTCACTGCCCAGATAATTGATCCAGGGCAGGGGGGTCTCGGGGGTGGTGATTACGTATTCCCGCCGGGTGTCATCGAAATAGCCGAATTTCATAGCAATCTCTCCTTTAAGATGGATGCGCCGTGTACGATATCGTTTAAGTTGTAAAACTGAAAACACATATCATTAGGATAGCCCATATTCTTAAGAAATGCAAGTCTAAATTTCCGATTCTTCGAAAAGAAGGGGCGGAGGGGGAGAAGGAGACACCCTGCACCGTTTTCGTAAATTTTCGAAAACGGGTTTTATGTTTTTTCGTAAATTCCAAGTATGCTGTTTTCAAAAAAAATCCCGTATACAGCCAATTTGAAAAAAAGTCTTGCTATTTCAAAGGACCTGTGCTATATTGAAGTTACGAAAACG
>CAZPCH010000302.1:0-2211 GCA_964585055.1 uncultured Christensenella sp.
ACCACCATGGCGCTGGCCTTCAGCAAGGCGCTGAACCTGAAATACAACCGTGTGCAGTTTACCCCCGATGTGCTCCCCAGCGACATCGTAGGCTTCAGCGTGTTCAATAAGGCCACCAACGAGATGGAGTACAAACAGGGGGCCATCCTCTGCAATCTGTTTTTGGCGGACGAATTGAACCGTGCCACCAGCCGCACCCAGAGCGCTCTGCTGGAAGCCATGGAGGAGGGCAACGTTACCGTGGACGGCAAGACCCATCCCGTCCCCGACCCCTTTGTGGTCATCGCTACCCAGAACCCCGTAGGCGCCTCCGGCACCCAGCTTCTGCCCGATTCCCAGATGGACAGGTTCATGGTGCGCCTGAGCTTGGGCTACCCAAAAGCCGCCGATGAAAAGGAAATGCTGGAGCGCAAGCAAAAGGGGAATCCCCTGGACAATGTGCGCTGCATGACCGACCACGGGGACTTGGCGGACATGCGCCGTCAGGTGGAAGGGGTCTATGTGTCCGGAGCCATTTTGGAGTACATCATCCGCCTGAACACCGCCACCCGCACCCACGGAGACATTCTTCAGGGGGCCAGCCCCCGTGCCTCTTTGGCCGTAACCAACATGAGCAAGGCCGCCGCTTGGGTGCAGGGTCGGGACTATGTCCTCCCGCAGGACGTAAAGCTCATCTACCCCGCCACCATCACCCACCGCCTCCTCCTCTCCCCCGACGCAGAAGCCGCCGGACGGAAGGCCGGGGATCTGGTTTCCGCCATCCTCAAAAGCACCGCCGCCCCCGCCGTCCGCTGAGATGACTGGCCGCCGGTTCATTTACATAGCCTTCCTGTTGCTGGTAGGCGTGCTTCATTTCTTTTACGAGCAGTATATATCCAAATATATGCTGCTGTTTGCCCTGTGTCTGCCGCCCCTTTCCCTGCTTTTAAGCCTGCCCGCCATGCTCACCTCCTCCATTCGCCTTACGGGGAAACGGCAGGTGTACAGAGGCCGTCAGGCCTCCTTGGAGCTGGAGATGCGCTGTCCCTTTATCCTGCCCCTATACTGCTTCACCGCCCGCATGGGACGGGAGAACCTGTTTACCGGAGAGAAGGCCAGGGAGGAAAAGCTGTGCCTCTACGGCGTACACAGCAGCACCCAACGCATCAGCGTTCCCACCGACCGCTGCGGTGTGGTGTGCTGTACCCTGCGCCGCGGCTGGGCCTGGGACTATCTGGGGCTCTTTGCCCTGCCCGTCCGCCTGAAAGGGGATGCCTACATCACCGTCCTGCCTGTGGAGGAAGCTCCCGTGCCTGTGCCGGAGCTCATGGAGAACTCCGCCCTGACCCTGAAGCCCAAACCCGGAGGCGGCTACTCCGAGGAGCACGAACTGCGCCCCTATCGGCAGGGAGACGCCATCAACTCCATCCACTGGAAACTGACCAGCAAGCTGGACACCCCCATTGTGCGGGAACCCCAGCTTATGAAGCGCAAGCGCATTACCCTGCTTGTAAACCCCGCCCGGGAGGCAGAGGCGCTGGAGAGCCAACTTAGCCAGCTTCTCTACCTGATTCGCCGCCTTTTGGACAGGGGCATACCCTGCACCGCCTACTTCGGCTCCCTGCGACAGTATATTCGGGCGCAAAAGGACGCGGATGTATTTTTGAAGACCATCCTCTCCTCCAACAAGGAGCGGGGAAAGGCCCCCTGCATCCGCTCGGATCAGGAGGGGCTGGTGTATACCGTGCTTCCTGCCGTTCATGAGGAAAAGGGAGGAAGCCTATGAAGCAGAAATTCTCCCTCACCGCCTTTTTGGGGGACTGGGCACTGCTCTTCTGCGGTGCTTTAGGCGCCCCCTTGTGCATCTTCACCGCCTACAGCGTCCCCTTCTCCTGGGGGGAAAGCATCCTGCTGGCCGCCCTGCTTACGGGCTTTCTCACCTTGATGTTCGGCCTGCCCAAGTACGGCCCCTGGTGCGTCGTCCCCTTTGGAGTCGGGGTTATTCTCTACTCCCTCTTCTGCTGGGAAAACATTTATTCCGGCGCCCTGCTGGCCGTGTCCACGGTGCAGGATGTGCTCTCGGGCACCATCCCCTTTGTGCCCGCCCCTCCCGCCGATGCCCTGCTTTCTGAAGGCATCAGCACCACTCCCTTTCTTGGGGCGCTGGTGCTGGCGCTGGGGCTGTTCATGGCTTGGGGACTGTGCGCAGGGGAGTCCGTGTGGCTGTCTTTA
>CAZPCH010000303.1:0-2198 GCA_964585055.1 uncultured Christensenella sp.
CGGCCATGGGCCGCCCCGGAGGGAAGTAAACACTATAAAGGCTTTTATACTTGCTTCTGCTTTTAGCCGGGAAAACAGCTTATGAACACAAGGCTCCCCTTGGTGAACAAGGGGAGCTGGATTGTGACTGAAGCAATAGCGGAAGGAACAAGACTGAGGGGATGAGAGCAAAAAAGTTTCTTCTTATCCCCTCAGAGTTACTCACTGCGTTCGTAACCCAGCTCCCCTTACACAATAAGGGGAGCCATGCGGTGTAAGCACCTTACGCTTCTAAAAGTCCGCCCGCACACAGAGGAGCCAAGGATAGAAAGGCGGCTTAGTCCATATCCTCCGTCTCCTCGTCCATATCCTCATCCGTATCCTGAAACAGACGCTGAGAGAAGCGCTCCGAAATCACCGACATGGAGTCAATGGAAATCTTTTTCCCATCCTTTAGCATCAGGGTAAAGGAACCGTTTCTCGTCCTAATATCCTCGATGTCCGAAAAGTGATAGACCGTACTGCGCCCAAAGGCCGTGTTGTATACAAAGGCATCCTCCTCCGGCAGCATTTGAATGGTCTCATTTTTCCAAGCCAGAACCAGATACCCGCCCATGGGGATGAAAAGGATAAAAATAAGGGAAGCAAGGTTCAGTGTGCCGGCATCCATATAGGTATGTATAATCAGGGCAAGCCCCAAAACCGCAATCGCAACGCCCAGCACCGGCATCCACCAGGGAGCGTACATGTCTGCCCGCTGTTTTTTCTCCGGCCGGTTGTCTCTTGTGTTCATAGAATTTCGCCTATCTTTTGTGAATTTGATGTTGTTTGCAGGTGCTCCCGCACCATCATAAGGGTGTAGCCCAGCAGATTTTGCCCCCGCCACTTGCTTTTGTCCAGTCTGTTGGGGTCTTCCATGGATAGGCCTATGCCCCAAATGCGATCGTGGACGGCGCACTCGGCCAAAACCGCATTTCCGGTTGCCAGAAGGCGGGCTTTAAGCGCCTCGTTTTGGGAAAATTTAGCCAGCAGTCCCTCATATACCACAAGCTGCCTCAGTCCGTTCCAAGTGCTTTCCTCAGAGGGGGATACCTGCCTGCCCAGCGCCTTGATTTTTGCAACGTCATGGACGGCCAGAATCTTCTCCGCCGTCTTCGCATCCCCAAAGCACAGAGCCTTGCGGTACATCATGTACTGCTCCACGGAGGAAAAAGCCACCCCGTCCAAGGTAAAGGAGGAAGAATACCAATTGCTGAGAAAGCCGTTCTCCTCGTCGGGCTTGTGAAAGCAGACGTACTTTGTCATGAAAATCATCCCTTTCTGCCGTGTCTGCGGCCTTTTTAAAAGAAAATCAGCCCAAGACATCCAAAAGACATCTTGGGCTGGGGAACTATCAGTCGATGGGCTTCATGGTGGGGAAGAGGATTACGTCTCGAACGGTGGGGGAGTTGGTCAAAAGCATGCACATGCGGTCGATGCCGATGCCGATGCCGCCGGTGGGGGGCATGCCGTACTCCATGGCCGTCATGAAGTCTTCGTCAATCTGCATGGCCTCATCGTCGCCCGCTCCTGCGCCTGCTGGACAAAGCGGCTGCGCTGGTCGATGGGGTCATTGAGCTCGGTGTAGGCGTTGGCATACTCGTGGCCGCCGATGAAAATCTCGAAGCGGTCTACGATATTCTTGCTGCCGGGCTTGAGCTTGGTCAAAGGACTATTCTCAATGGGATAGTCCGTAATGAAGGTGGGCTGAATGAGCTTGTCCTCCACAAAGGCGTCGAAGAGCTCTGCCAGCACCTTGCCCTTGGTGGCGGTCTTGTCCTCCATCTCTACCCCCAGCTCCTTGGCAATCTGCCGGGCTTCCTCGTCGCTTTCGCAGGCGTAGATGTCCTTGCCGGTGTACTTTTTCACCGCCTCGTTCATGGGCAGGCGGGCAAAGGGCGGGGTCAAATCGATTTCCATGCCCTGATACTGGATCTTGGTGGTGCCGTTGACCAGCTGACAGCAGCGGGAGAAGAGGGTCTCGCACAGATCCATCATGCCCCGCAGGTCGGTATACGCCTGATAAATCTCAATGGTGGTAAACTCCGGATTGTGGGTAGCGTCCATGCCTTCGTTGCGGAACAGACGGCCGATTTCGTATACCCGCTCAAAGCCGCCCACGATGCACATCTTCAGATGCAGCTCCGTGGCAATGCGCATATACATGTCCAGATCCAAGG
>CAZPCH010000304.1:0-2187 GCA_964585055.1 uncultured Christensenella sp.
GGACGACAATCTGGACGCCATGCGCCGTTTGCGCCATGACTTAAAGAACCAGTACGCTTACATGCAGATTTTGATTCAGCAGGGACGGTATGAGGAGCTGAAGGAGTATTTCGGGCAGATGACGGAGAACGTGCCCTTACTGCAGGGGTATGTGGACTGCGGCAACTCCAACATGAATACCCTTTTGAATTTGATGTACTCCAAGGCCAAGGCCAGGAACGTGAAGATTGACTTCCAGTTGGTGGTGCCGCCGGTACTGCCCTTTAAGACCAAGCGTCTGTGCTCCCTCATTGGGAATCTGGTGGACAACGCCATTGAGGAGTGCTGCCGTCTGCAGGAGGAGGGGCAGGAGAACACGGGAATTGAGCTGAATATCTACCCGCAAAAGAGCTATCTGGTCATATGCTGTAAGAATACCACCAATCGGCGGAGGCTTGCCCGCAGTGTGGGTGGATTGCGCACCACCAAGAAGGACGAGCAGATTCACGGCTACGGTACCCGTATTGTCAGCCGCATAGCGGAGAAGTACAACGGGCTGGCGGAATTTAATCTGGAGGGAGATTTGTTTGTGGCCAAGGTTATGCTGGATATGCTGGCAGGAGAGGAAAAATGAAGATTCGGATAGCCCTTTGCGACGATAACAAAAAGGCACTGCCCATTATTTCCGGAGCCGTGGAATCGGCCTTTCGGGAGCAGGGCATCAAGATGACCCTGGACATTTTCACCAACGGCCGTGAGCTTTTGGAGGCCATGGAAAAGAAGGAATACCCGCTGGTGCTTTTGGATATTGACATGCCCGGCATGGACGGCATTCAGGTGGGACAGCAGATCCGCAGTAAAAATTACTCCACCCAGATTGTGTATGTGTCCGAGTGCGAGGAGCGGGTGTTCGAGTCTTTGATGGTACAGCCCCTGGGCTTTGTGCGCAAAAGCAACTTTCTCAACGACATCGCCGCCGTGGTGCAGCTCTATATGAAAAACTACGGGGAGAGCCTTAACCGCCGTACCGTGGAGCTGATTACCCGCAACGGGGTGGTGATTCTCAGCTACCAGAACATCCGCTTTATCGAAAGCTGCCGAAACTACCAGCTTGTAAACCTCTTTGGGGAAAAGGAGCAGGTGGAGATTAAGATGACCATGGAAAAGCTGGAGGCACTGCTGGAGCCTTTGGGCTTTATCCGCATACACAAGGGGTATTTGGTGAACTATCGGTTCATCCAGCGCATTAACTCCGAGCAGATTATGCTTCAGGACGGCACTACCCTGCCCATCGGCCGCAGTAAGGTGGGTGAGGTGAAAAGCAGGTATCTGTCGTACCTGTAAGCCAAAGAATCCGCACTGCGGTGAAATCTGCCTTTGGGGCAGGGTAAGGGACGCTTTGCGTCCCCTTTTTATATGGAGATACAAAAGAGCTTGCGTTCCCATTTGTCTTTAAACAAAAACCTTGCCTTTTCTCAGAGGGGGGCGAGGATGTTTATTGGTTTTTCTCTTCGCCAAAATCGGAAAAAATGTAACATATTTTCCCTTCGGTTGACATTCGACCGCTTATAATTTATGATAAGCAGGTAAAATTGTGGGAGGGTATAGCCTTTGGAGACGAACGAAAAGCGGCCGCTCAGCAAAAGAGAAAAACTCCTCATGCTGGCTGAGGGACTGCTGTGCCTGCTGGTGCTGGTCGGCGGGTTTCTGCTTTTATATAAAGACATCCGTCCGATAGTGACTTGGGAGCTGGACGGTTCCTTGCCCCCAGCCTCCGTATTTGTGCGGGGGGAGGGGCAGGCCGTGTACGCCGGTTCTCTCAAAGCAGGGGACTGGAGCCGTCCCGGCCGCCACCTTTTGCTGGTGGAGCAGGAGGGGCGCCGCCGTCTGGTGCTTCTGTCCATTGAAGACACCACGCCCCCTCGAGCCGAGGGTCTCTCCCTGACCTTGGGCATTGACGAGGAAGTGACCCCGGACAAGTGCATTGAAAATCTGGAGGACGAGCAGTTGGTGGCCGTGTCCTTCCTTAAGACGCCCCTGTTTCATGAGGCGGGGGAGCAGGATGCGGAGATTTTGCTGGAGGACATGTCCGGCAACCAAAGCACCGTCACCGCCCATTTAACTATTTTGGGGGTACAGCCCCAAGTGGTCATTGAGGCGGGGGAGCCTTTGCCCCCTGTGGAATCATTTTTGCCCAACGATACCCTG
>CAZPCH010000305.1:0-2181 GCA_964585055.1 uncultured Christensenella sp.
CTTTGCCCATACCCTCCATCCCTACTCCAAGGCGCTGCTTTCCGCCATCCCCGAACCTGACATTCACAAGAAGAAGCGGCCCATGCTCCTCAAGGGCGAGATCACCTCTCCCATCGACCCGGAACCCGGCTGCCGCTTTGCCGCCCGCTGTGCCTATGCTACGGAGGAGTGCCGGCATAAGACCCCCATTCTGGAGGAGATTCTGCCCAACCACTTTGTGGCCTGCCACCATGTGCGCAAGGTCAACGGCATGGAGTAAGTATTCACACACAAGGATTTTTCATGGAACAGAGTTATTTTCGCACCCTTGCGGCCCACTTCACCAAGTGCACCGTCAAGGACTTTGATGCCGAGACCCTCCACCAGGTGCGCAGGTCTCTGGTCAACTATTTGGGCGGCAGTATCTATACTGCCTCCCATGGCAACTGCAAAAAGCTGCTGGAGATGATCCGCACTTTGGATCCCGGCGGCAATGCGGTGATTTGGGCGGAGGAGCGCACTGCTTCTCCCGCCGTAGCCGCTTTCTCCAACGGTTCCCGCCTGTCCAGTCTGGAGCTTAACGACGGCACCAAGGCCTCCGCCCACCCGGGTATCTATGTGTGGTCCTCCGTGCTGGCCGTGTATTCTCAGTACGGCGGTTCCGTAGAGGATGTGGTACGCTCCGTTGTCTTCGGCTATGAGGTATGCACCCGTATGGCCATGCTTTCCATCGACCGCATTCGGGAGCTGGGTCTCCATAACCCGGGCTTCGTCGGCGGTCTGGGCGCCACGGCGGCGGCAGGCCTTATGCGGGGTCTCAGCGAGGATGAGCTGTGCAATGCCTTCGGCATGACCGCTTCTTTGCTGCCCCTGTGCCCCTTCGTCAGCTTTGTGGAGGGTGCCGATTCCAAGGATTTGTACGGCGGCTGGGGGAACTATCTGGCCATGTTCGCCGTAGAAGCCGCCAAGCGGGGGCTTACGGGGCCTGAGACCGTCCTCAAGGGAGTTAAGGCTCTGGATCTGGTCTTCCAGGGAGACAACGGCAAGGAGATTGAGATTGGGCATCCCTACCTTATCCGGTGGCTGTCCATCAAGCAGTATCCTGCCTGCTTTGCGGTGAACCCCGCTGTCAACTGCGTCTTCGAGCTTCAGAAGCGGGTGCACATTGACCCCGAGAAGATTGCTTCCGTGCTGGTGGACTCCTATGCCTATTCCTATGACCTCAATCAGGGTGTAGGCCGGAACCCCAACACCACCTCCGGACGGCTGTCCCTGTATTACACCGTGGCCGTGGCTCTGATGGAAGGGCGGCTGGTGCCCGATGCCTTCCAGGAAGCCCGCCTGCATGACGAGAAGTACGCCGCTCTGCGGAACAAGATTACCACCTCCCGTCACGATGCATGGGGAGACGGCCCCAAGGGCATCCGTGCCTGCCGCATTGTGGTGCGCATGGAGGACGGACAGGAGTATGAGCAGGAGTACAACGCCTCCGATTCCCACGTGGAGTATACGGACGAGATGCTCTTTGAGAAGTTCTGCGGCCTGACCGAGGCAGTGCTCTCTGCGCAGGAGCAGAAGGATCTCTACGACTACGCCATGGATGTGGACAAAAAGCAGGATCTCTATGACCTGCTGGACAAGCTCCAGCGGCTGCCCGTTCTGTAATCCATGAGTCGGGATATGCTGCAGGAAAGCCTGCATACCCCGCTGTTGGGGGAATATGACCTGATCGTAGCCGGGGGCGGCGTGGCCGGTGCCTGTGCGGCGGTGGCGGCTCGGCGCTTCGGCGTGGAGAAGGTACTGCTGCTGGAGAAGGGCATCCTCTTTGGAGGTCTGGCCACACAGGGACTCATTGCCCTGTATGAACCCATCTGCGATGGGGAAGGACACAAGATTACCTACGGCATGGGTGCAGACCTTATGCACCTTTGCCGGAAGTACGGGCCCGATGCCCTGCCTCCCCAGTGGGAGGGGGATCCGGATGAGGTGCAAACCCCTTCCGGTCGGTACACCACCTTCTTTTCTCCCGCCGTCTTTGCGCTGGCTCTGGACGAGTTTGTGCTGGAAGCCGGGGTCAAGGTACTGCTGGATACCCAGATTGTGAGTCCGCTTATGGCGGGGAACCTGTGTACCGGGCTGGTGGTGGGAAACAGAACCGGCCGGGGCTACTTTAAGGCCGGAACCGTCCTCGGCACAACCGGG
>CAZPCH010000306.1:0-2173 GCA_964585055.1 uncultured Christensenella sp.
TCAAAAACGTGGTGGTGGACGACAAGGCCGCCGCCATGGCCGACCCCAAGGTGCAGAAGGCCTATGAGGAAACCGCCGCCCATCTGGGCACTTCGGGCAGAACCCTGCTGCGTCCCAGCGGCACGGAGCCTGTCCTGCGGGTTATGGCGGAGGCGCCCACCTTGGAGGCCTGCGAAAAAGAGGTGGACTATATTATTGAGGCCATGAAAGCTTCCGGCCATCTGGTGCGGGTTAAGTAAGGAGGTCTTTGCATGTATACCGTTGCCGATTTACTGGATTTGAACCACACCCTGTCCGCCCCCCTCTTTGCAGGGAAAACCTATCCCTACGAAGTGCTGGACGGCATCCACGACTTTATTTTGGAGCTGGGGAAGACTCTGCCTCCCGAGGAGTACGACAACCCGGCCGAGGGCGTGTACATCGCCAAGGACGCCCAAATTTTCCCCAACAACTATATCGGCGCCCCCTGTATCATCGGACACAGGACGGAGGTGCGCCCCGGGGCCTTCATTCGCGGCAACGCTTTGGTGGGGGACGACTGCGTGGTGGGCAACTCCACGGAGCTGAAAAACGTCATCCTCTTTGACGGCGTGCAGGTGCCCCATTACAACTATGTGGGAGACTCCGTTTTGGGATACAAGTCTCACATGGGCGCAGGGGCCATCACCAGCAACGTGAAGGCCGACAAAACCCCCGTGGTACTGAAAAACGGAGAGGAGCATGTGGAGACCCGCCGCAAAAAGGTGGGGGCCGTGCTGGGGGATTATACGGACATCGGCTGCAACAGCGTCCTCAATCCCGGCACCGTCATCGGCCGCAACACCAGCGTGTACCCCACAAGCTGCGTGCGGGGGCAGGTGCCTCACAACTCTATCTATAAGGATAAGGATCACATCCTGCTCCGCCGATAAAAAGCAGAAATTCTCCCGAAAAAAAGCAAAAAATCCCTTGACAAAGGGAGCGGGTTCTGCTATTATACACAAGGTTCCAAGAATCGTCGCCGAAGACAGCCGGTTTCCTACGGGAGTAAATCCTGCCGAGGTGGTGGATATATAAGCTTGCCTTATGATCCTCCTGTCTAAGCGACGGGAGGATTTTTTACATAAGGAGGTGAAAACATGGCAAACGCAAAGATCATCGAGCAAAAAGCTGCTCGGGTCAAGGAAGTGCAGGAGAAGATTGAAAAGGCCAAGTCCGTTGTGTTCTTCGACTACCGGGGCCTGACCGTAGCGGAAGTGACCGAGCTGCGTGCCGCTATGCGCAAGGAGAACGTGGAGTACGTTGTTATTAAGAACAACGTGGCCGCCAGAGCCGCCGAAGCCGCCAACATCGACAAGGCAGTGGAAGACATGCTCAAGGGCACCATCGCTTACGCTTTTGGATATGAAGACGAAGTGGCTCCCGCCCGTATCCTCAAGAGCTTCATCAAGAAGTTCAAGAAGTGCGAGTTCAAGGGCGCTATCGTAGACGGTAAGCTCACCAGTGTTCAGGACATCGACGCTATCGCAGATCTGCCCTCTCGTGAGGTGCTCATCGGCCGCATGCTGGGCAGCATGAAGGCGCCTATCTCTCAGCTGGTTATCGTGCTGGATCAGATCGCCAAGGCCCAGGGCTCCGAAGAAGCTCCCGCCGAGGCATAACCCCAAGGGCATTTCGCCCGCAACGACTTAATAATTTAATATTACAAGGAGAATCACAATGTATAGAGAACAACTGAGTGCAGACATCAAAGCAATGTCCGTTCTGGAGCTGTGCGATCTGGTAAAGGCTCTGGAAGAAGAGTTTGGCGTTTCCGCCGCTGCCGGCGTCGCCGTAGCCGCTGGCCCCGCTGCCGCTGCTGAAGTCGTAGAAGAGAAGACCGAGTTTGACGTAGTCCTCACCGAGGTCGGCTCTGAGAAGATCAAGGTCATCAAGGTCGTCCGTGAGCAGACCGGTCTGGGCCTCAAGGAAGCCAAGGCTGTTGTCGACGGCGCCCCCGCCAAGGTCAAGGAAGGCATCTCCAAGGAAGACGCCGAGAAGCTGGTTGCCGCTTTCAAGGAAGTCGGCGCTACCTGCGAAATCAAATAAGATTCGCTTTAACCAAAGCTCCTTCTCTCAGGGAAGGGGCTTTTTCTTTTTCCCGCTCCTTTGCTTTTTATGGGAATTGTGCATTTTCCTCTTGCGTCCCGCCCGC